>DFJV01000064.1 GCA_002373205.1 Treponema sp. UBA3662 | reverse complement strand
TCCAAGCTTGTTTTTTCCACCAATTTTTTTATGGGAACCTTGTCTTCGCCCCACAGGGCAAAAATCACCCTGCCCCGCGCACCGGCAAGGTCTTCCAATCCGTGGCGGCTTAACACGGCATGCCAAACGCGCTGGCACACTTGGTTTATTTGCGAGATAAGAGTTCCGCCTTCCGTCTGACCGTTTTTCATATCACCGCGCCTTTTACGCCTATTTGTCGATGGAATTTACAGGCTGCCCAAAATTGTGGATGCCCAAGTTGCCCCAGCAGTGCATGTATTTTGAGGTGAACTTCATAAGCGTGTAATCTGGGTCGGTTGGTCCCTTGTGATAGTAAATGAGCCAGCCGGTCTGCCAAAAATCCTTTTTAAGGTTCATGTCCGTAACTTCTTCCATCGTTCCGATTGCGGAAATTCCCTTGAACTTTTTGGGAAGAACAAAATAAAGGCACACGTTGTTGTTGGCGCGGATTTGCTTGATTTTGCGCGAAGAAGTGTTTGTCGTAAAATAAATCGTGACAGTCTCACCGTCAACACTAATCGCCTTGTCTTTTAGCTTTGGATATTTTTTTGGATTTGCAAGATTCAAAAGCGCACGGATTTCCGGGAAGCCTTCCGTTTCGTCTTTTCCAAAAGTTGCAATTTGCGCGCATTCCGATGCCTGGATTACTTTTACAACGTCCTTAATATTCATTTTTCGCTCCGGTTAATTAGTTTGTATACAAACTATATATACTAAGCGAGTTTTTGTCAGCACACTTTATTCCTTTACGAACGAACCTATTTCAACAAGGTTGCCTTCCGGGTCGGCAATGTAGCATGTGCGCTGCCCCCACGGCTCCGTTGTTGGCGGCATAACGGGTTGCGCTCCATTTGCCGTTACTTCCGCAAAGGTTTTGTCTACAGCAGCGTAATTTTCAACGCCCAGGGCAATCTCAAAGTGTCCGCTGATTTTTTTGGCATAGCTGAATTTTGAATTGGTCATCTTTTCAATGTCACCTCTGCCGTACAGCAAAAACAAGGTTCCGTCTTTTTCTAGAAAAACGTTCGTCGTGTTTTCTTCTTCTTTGATTTCAAAGCCAAGAACGTCGCGGTAAAAGCGCACCATCGTTGGCATGTCCTTTACGAAAATTCCAAATCCTTCAAGTTTCATTTTTTCTCCTTGCAAACTCCGCGTTAACGCTACTGCATAGAAGTAGTATATAACAGATTTTATGCCGCGTATTGTAAAAATCCGACAGTTATTTTGCACCGAGTGCGATTTTGCGGGCTTGAGCAAGATTCATTCCGTGGAATTTTTTAAAGTCGTTAAGAAGATGTGCCTGATCAAAATAGCCAAAGTCGGCGACAGCGTCCTGTATGTCAAACTTTTTTGAAAGGCAGACACTCTGCCACAGGCTCTGATAGCGTATGAGCGACGAAACTTTTTTGGGCGAGAGGGAAAGCGTTTTCGCAAAAAATCGTTCCAGTTGGCGTTCGCTTGCATGAATGTCTTTGAGCAGGGAAGAAAGATTTTGAGAGCCACGGGTGCGAATCATCTGGATTATTGCGTCCATGACAAGCGGATTCTGTTCCGGTATTTTTGAATCGGGACGGGCAAGAAGTTCAAGAAGCGTTTCTTCGGCAACCTGCTTGAATTCTTCAAGATTCATAACAGGCGAAAGCTTTGCAAGCAGAAGTTTTCTGGCTGTCAAAAAATGTAATTCCAGGCCAAAGAATCCGTTCGCAGTTTTTAAAAGCGGCTCGTCAGAAAAAACGGAAGCCTGCCATGCGTAAAATCGGATTCCAAAAAGCCGTCTGTGCAGGCCTTGTGAATGAACTGATGTAAACATTTTGTCGCTCACACCGCAAAAAAACATGGAAGAAATTTCGCGTCCGTCAGATTCATTTTCTGTTCCGTCTGTCGCAATTATGATGTCTGCGCACAAATCAGGAATAATTGGGGCGGGTAAAACTTCATTCCCCGAAGTCCAAAAGGCACGTACATAAGGAGCGAGTTCCTTTGAAGGGAGAAGTTCGCGGTAGCCTGAACAAGAAAACGGCCTTGAAGTCAGCGGAAAAAACATCTTAATATTATAACTCGAAAAGCTTACGATTTGCAATCATCTTTTGATATTTTGGTTCGGACACAGTTTTCTCCCTCAATGCAACCCGTAGTCCTGTTCGCAAACCAAAGCTAAGCACAGAGGAGTAATATAGACTTTTTGCGTTACTTTGTCATAAAGCGGATTTGCAGGACGGCACTCTACTTCAGTACAGGGAGCTAACTTTTTTACGTATCTTGCAAGTGAATCATATACCTTCGTAACACAGTCAGGTCTTTTGATTAAAGAGCCATCAGCATCATAATAATCTGATACACAATATATCCGGGATCTCGTTATAAACTTCTCATTGCTATTTATGAAGGAAAAATCAGCTTCGATAATTGAACTTCCACTTGCATTATAACCACAAACCACGTGTTCTTTGTCCCCATACCGCTCGGTTTTAATTTCACCGGCTTCAGGAATATGAAAACAATAATAAAAGAACAAAGCTATCGTATTCCATGTAATAATTTATCTGCTTTCCCATAAGCTATAATTCCTGTATGCCTTAGTGATTTTCTGAAACCTCATTTTTCCAAAACCTTTACTCTTTTATCATATTCTCCTTTAAAAGTAAATATTTTCTTTCAATTCTTAGCCACAGAGATACGGCTATTGACAAAAAGACCGATTCATAATTTATAGTAATTAAATGAAGAGCTTTAGCCGGCATAAAATCGTGCCCAATTTGTACCTATGAAATATTGAAGAGTGAGGCCTATATGATTATTCAAGACATCGACAAAGGAAAAGATTTTGACTGGGGAAAAACTTCCAGCGACTATGCAAAATACAGGGATGTTTACCCGCAAGAGTTCTATGATTATATTTTGAATTTAGGATTATGCAAAGACGGCCAGAATGTTCTGGACTTGGGAACAGGCACCGGTGTTCTTCCAAGGAATATGTACAAGTACGGAGCCAAGTGGACCGGAACAGACATAGCCCAAAATCAGATAGAACAAGCAAAAGCGCTGGCAAAAGAAGCCGGAATGGACATAGACTTCTATACCATAAGGACGGAAGAGGTTTCTTTTCCAGACAACAGCTTTGACGTTATCACTGCTTGCCAATGCATTTGGTATTTTGACCATAACATAACCTCCGAAAGTTTTGCCAGAATGCTTAAGCCAAACGGCAAGTTTCTTATTTTATACATGGGCTGGTTGCCTTACAAAGATTCTGTCGCGGGAAAAAGCGAAGAAATCATTTTAAGGCACAACCCTGACTGGACAGCGTACGGAGACAAGGTTCAGCCTGTATGGGTACCAGACCAGTATTCAAAACATTTTACACTTTTGTCGCAGAAAGAATTCCGCGTTGACGTTCCATTTACAAGAGAGGGGTGGCACGGACGAATGCGCGCATGCAGGGGAGTAGGAGCTTCAATGTCGCAAGAACAAGTTGCCGCATGGAACAAGGAACACAAGGAGATGCTCGAAAAAAACGCCCCTGAAAATTTCATGGTAAAGCATTATATATCCATAGCAGAATTGCAGGTAAGGAAATAAAGTTTACAAAGGAGCCATCATGAAGCAATACATTGTTGACGCTTTTACGGACAAAATTTTTGGCGGAAACCAGGCAGCTGTCTGCATTTTGGACAAGTGGATTTCTGACTCACTCATGCAGAACATTGCAAAAGAAAACAATTTTTCCGAGACGGCATTTGCGGTAAAAGAAGGAAGCCTATATCACCTGCGCTGGTTCACCCCGGAATCAGAAATTGACTTTTGCGGACACGCTACACTTGCAACGTCATTTGTGCTTTTTAATTTTTACGAAAAGGCAGCGGAAAAAATTACTTTTAAAACACAAGTCGGAAAGCTTACGGTAGAAAAAAATGATGATTTGTACAGGATGGATTTTCCAGCCTACCACTGCAATAAAATCCAAGTGACTGACAAAATGGAGGAAGCGCTTGGTCTTAGGCCTCAGGAAGCCTACATTGACAGGGACCTGCTTCTCGTTTTAAAGAATGCGGATGAAGTAAAAAATCTTTCTCCTGTCCAAAGCAAGCTAAAAGAACTAAAAGGCCTTTGCATAGTCGTAACAGCCCCATCGGACAATCAAAGCTCTGACTGCGTAAGCCGGGTTTTCTGCCCCGAGCTTGGCCTAATGGAAGACCCGGTTACAGGAAGTTCCCACTGCATGATTGTGCCCTACTGGTGCGACCGCCTCAAAAAAGAAAAACTTACATGCTTTCAAGCATCTCAAAGAAGCGGAATCTTGTATGCAGAACGCAAAAAAGACAGAATTATTATTTCTGGAAAAGCCGTCCTTTTTTCCAAGTCAGAAATATTCGTAGAGGAAAAACAAAACACAGATTCTTAAAATTAACTAATTTTTACCATTATATATGCCGATATTGAATTTATGGCTATGGGAAGTTTTACAAAGAAAGATTTTGTCCGCTGCTTTAAGAAAATTCCTAAGGCAGAGCTACATCTTCATCTTGAAGCGACCGTCAGCAGAAACACAATAAGGCGCTTATACATGCGTCGCTTTCCCGGATTAAGCCAAGAAGAAGCCGACACAGAAATACAAAAAACCTTCACATATTCAGACCTGAACGGATTTATCAAAGGCTACCTTGCCGTACAAGATTTGTATGAGTCAGAAGAAGACTTGGAATGCGTCTTTGCCGATTTAAAAGACTATCTTGTCCGCAACGGTATAGTTTATGCAGAAATATTTGCTTCTCCAAGTTCACTGGTAAAAAAAGGATTTGATTTCTTCAAGATGGTGGAAATTTACCGCCGCAACATCATGAAAATCAAATTTGAAACAGGAATCGTCGTCCGCATATTAATAGATGTTTCTCGCACCTTTGGTATGGAAAATGCGGAAAAGAACCTGCAACTTTTGCTTGCATACAGAATTCCAGAAATCATTGGAATTGGACTTGGCGGTTCAGAAGAAAAAGGTCCAGCAAAGCTTTTTGGTGAAGTTTTTGCAAAGGCACGGGAGAACAACCTTGCAACAGTTGCACATGCTGGTGAAGACGTGGGGCCGGAATCCATCTGGGATGCAATAGATATTTTACAAGTACAGCGCGTAGGACATGGCATTTCCGCGGCCTTGGACGAAGAACTTATGCAGACACTTGCAGAGCGCAAAATTCCGCTTGAAATCTGTCCGACAAGCAACGTCTTTACGCAGAAGTATGTAAAAAAACTTGCCGACCACCCGATGCACAAATTCTTCGACAAGGGCATTCCTGTAACCCTCAACTCTGATGACCCTGTTTTCTTTGGCGTTGAACTTCTTGACGAATACTGGAACGCTTATTCCGAAATGGGCTTTTCCCTTGAAGAACTAAAACAGATTATACGCAATTCATTTTCTGCCTCGTTCTTGGACGACACCGCAAAAGGCACATATCTTGAAGCGGTTGAATCCGAATGGGAAGCCTTAAACATTGAGCGCAAAAAAAAAAGCAAGTTTGAATTAAGCTCAATCAAAGACTCTATTTTAAAACTTGGAACACCAGTCGCTGTCTTTTTTGTAATAACAACAATAATAGTCACCAGCTTCGTCTCCAAGTTCACCAAAGAACAGACATACCGAGTGATGCAGGATGAATCCCAAAAGTGCGTCATTGAACTTGAAAAGACGCTGACCGCCCCAATGAAAATGACAGAAGCTATGGCTTGGGTGTTCAAGGACGGATTCTACCAAAGCAATGCAGAGACAAATCTAGTCTTCGAGAACATGTCCAACGCATACCCAGGCTTTTCTGGCTTTTACGGTTGCAGAACAGATAAAACGCTTTTTCACACACCAGAGCTTATTTTTCCCGATGGATACGATCCCACAAGCCGCGGTTGGTACAAGGGTGCCGTAGAAAGCGCAGGCAAAATGTATTATTCCGACGTGTATGTAGACGCTATTACGGGTGGACTTGTAGTTACATTTTCGCAAGCTATCTACAAAAACAAGCAGCTTGACGGCGTAATTTCATTTGACTATCCGCTGACTGACTTGCAAACAATTGTCAGCAACCTTAAGCACGACAAGAACGATTTGTCTTTCATACTTTCGCCAGCAGGAAATTATTTCATGCACGAAGTTTATACGCCGGATGACAATATGCTTGTGGTAAAAAATGGATCCTACAAAGATGTCGCAAAAAAACTTTTGTCTATAAAAAATGGATTTGTTACCGGTAAGCTTGACGGAAAGGAATATGTGTTCAAAGTTGCAGAAATTCCAATGACAGGCTGGTTCTATATTTTGGCAAAAAGGACGCGTGATGTTAACGCATTCTCAAATTCAATGAAAGGAATGCTTTCTTTATCATTTCTTATTCTCTTTGTTACAATAATGGCAATCACAACTTTCTTAATCGGACGAATGAGGGCAAAAGAGCAAGGTGCAAGCGAAAGACTTTTGAACGAAACGCAGAACCTTGCGGAATCTTCCAAGCAGAATGCAGCTACTGCCCATGAACAAAGCGCAGCTGTAAAGGAAATCGTTGCCACAATGGAAGACAACACTGCCCTTTCCGAAGACATATCGCTCAAAATTAAAGACGTATCATCCATCGCTTCAAAAACCAGCAACGATGTTTCAGACGGAGTTTCATACCTTGAAGAAAATGTGCGTCAGCTCCACGAAATTGCAAGTGCAAACCAATCCACAATAAACGGAATACGATCGCTTAGTGACAAAATAGAAAACATTTGGGACATAGTATCTCTCATCAATTCTGTTGCAGACCAGGCAAAAATCATCGCTTTCAATGCTGAACTTGAAGCTTCCACTGCTGGAAACGCTGGCAGAAACTTCCATATTGTTGCAAGTGAAATACGCCGTCTTGCAGATGGAATTATTGAAGGCACAAAAGAAATCAAGGACCGCATCACAGAAATTCAGCAGAGTTCAGACAGCCTTATCATTGCTAGTGAAAGCGGAACTGAAATAATACGAAAGGGTGTAGACAGCGCAAAAAATTTGGAGATGCGCTTCTCAAGCATCAAAAATGCTTCAGAGATTACAGCCGCAAGTTCTGGAGACATTACCACGATAATTCAGCAGCAAGCAATAGCAAGCGAACAAATTCTTACAACACTAAAGCAAATTGCTTCAGGCGTTCAGCTTTTCAGCGGAGCAACGGAAAACATTTCTATTGCCTCGCAGAATTTGCAGGGAATAGCGGAAGAACTTGCAAAATAAATTGGACAAGGAAGGTAGCACGAAAATGAAAAATAAATTTTTCTCGATTGGAGCTAAAGAGATTGCCTTTATCCTTGCTCCGATTGTAATAGTCGCAATAGTCATCTGCATGGCCTGGGCAAGGATGCTTAACCTTGCAATAAATGTTGGTCTTGCAGATCAGGCAAGATTGGTCAGCGAAAAGGTTTCCTACGAGGCACGAATGTCCGCCGAGCCGCCGGTCAACGTTCTGGAAAGTCTTGCACAAGCAATAAAAGCAAACCCTACAAGAAATAATGTTTCTGCTCTTTTAAAAGCCGTTGCCCCCTACTATCCGCAATGTATTGAATTCTATTATGCAACGGCAATCCCGCACAAGAATGGTGGCTGGCTCATTACAAATGATGACTGGGAGGCTCCTGCTGACTTTGAATATGCGGAGCGTTCGTGGTATACCGGTGCCGTAGCTACGAAGGGCAAGATTTTTTGCAGCGAACCTTACATTTCCAAATCCAACGGAACACTTTGCGTCACTTATTCCATTGCCCTCTATAATGCAAGAAATGAATTCCTTGGCATTACGGCATGCGACCTTCTGCTTACAAAATTGGAAGAAGCAGTCGAAGGCATAAAGTTTTCCGCCAACAGCAAAATTCATGTTTTGGATGGAGACGGCAGATACCTTACCCACAAAGACACGTCTTATGTTCTTGAAAAAAACTACTTTGACGAAACTCATCTTGACAAGAAAAAATATAACGCCAAAACATATTTGGACGGTGTTCAAAAGGCTTTTGTAAAAAACGGACATTTCTTCTCCGTCAGAAAAATAGAAAATTCCTCTTGGTTCGTTGTTGTGGAAGGTCCTATATCTGATTTTTCTGGACAATTGGCTAAACCTTTTTACATGATGATTGTAATTACCGTACTTTTGATTCTTGGAATCGTAATCTTTTACGGAAAAATCATCACATCCACAAGGGTCAAAGAAGCAGAGCTCAGCGAAAAGCTTATTTCCGAAACGCAGAATCTTTTTGTTGCCGCAAAGGAAAATGCTGCAACAAGCCAGGACCAGAGTGCAGCCGTAAAAGAAATTGTTGCCACGATGGAAGACAACAACGCTCTTTCGGAAAGCATTTCTGAAAAAATCAAAGGTGTTTCTGACGTAGCGGCAAAGACAAATTCCGACGTAGCAGATGGTGTTACCTACCTTGCAGAAAATGTGCGCCAACTTCACGAAATAGCGGATGCAAACCAGACGACGATAGACGGAATAAAATCCCTCGGTGCAAAAATCAGCAACATCTGGGACATTGTTTCTCTTATCAACTCTGTAGCAGACCAAGCAAAAATCATCGCATTTAATGCAGAACTCGAAGCAAGCAGCGCGGGTGAAGCCGGACGGAACTTTCACATTGTCGCCACAGAAATCCGCCGCCTTGCAGACGGAATCATCGACGGCACAAAAGAAATCAAGGAACGCATCACAGAAATTCAGCAAAGTTCAGACAGCCTTATTCTTGCAAGCGAAAACGGCACCACAAAAATCAACGAAGGTGTAGAAAACGCATCGGTTCTTTCCGAACGCTTCGAAAGCATAAAGGGCGCTTCTGAAATTACGGCAACAAGTTCAAGCGACATCACTACAATAATCCACCAGCAGGCTGTAGCAAGCGAACAGATTTTGATAACACTCAAACAGATTGCATCCGGTGTAGAAAACTTTACGGCGGCAACAGAACACATTTCCCAGGCTTCAAAAAATCTTTCATCAATAGCTTCGGAACTTAACAACAAAAAAGAATCGGAGACAAACGCATGAACGAAGAAATAGTTGAACAGATTGCTAAAACAAGCGAGAAAGAAACGCAGGTCACCGAAGAAAAAAAGAAAATCACATGGCTTATTTTTTCCATAAGAAAGAAAAAATATGCTCTCCGTTCCGACGATGTAATGGAAATCATCCGCGATGTCTCTGTTTACAAGTTGCCTTTCATGCCGCCCTATATTGAAGGAGTCCTCAACAGACGCGGCGATCCGTTTACCGTAATAAATCCGCTCGCATTAATTGATGAAGACGACCCTACCCCGCCTGCCGAACCGCTCTTCCTCATTTTAAAAAGAAGTGACGATGAACTTTCCCTGCATATTTCAGACATCCTCTTTTTTGCAGAAATGGAAGAAGGCGACATGAACGTTATTCCCGGCAACAGCGAAGAAGGATTCTTTTTGGGCACACTCGTTTATGGCGAAAATGAAATTCCCGTCATAAATGCAAACGCTTTTGAATTGCTTATAAGGAAAGATCTTGGAAGCGCATAATCATTTTACCTGCATAGCATACAACAATGTAGATTTCCTCATTCAGAGCAAATACGTTCTTTTTGGTATTTACCTTGGCGAAGGAGAAGATGACGGAAACATAGTCTTCAACCGTGAAACCTTGCCTCATATTCGCATTGGGCATCTGCTGGAAAAAGAATTCTTGTGTGAATCCATGGAAGGCTACAATGCTGTGCTGGTAATGAACAAGAGGGATTTTGCAAACGACATCTGCAAGCAAATTGAAGATTTTACAGAAACAGCTTTTCCGATGAGTGGCAACCTTGCAATTTCTGTGAACACTTCTGTTTCAAGCAAAATAGTTGATATAGAAACACTCCGCCTTATTCCGCAGAGCATACGCGAACGCCAGTTAGAATGCGGAGTGTGCGCAATAGGATTTGCAAACAAAAAGCAGATTTTAATATCGCCCGACAATCTGCTACGCAAATTTTTTTCAGCCGGGCTTATAAAGAAAAGGTAGCGATTTTATGAGGATAATTATTGCTGATGCATCCGCCATTGTAAGAACGATTCTCGAACAAAATCTGGCCGACTATCCAGAAATAAAAATAGTTTCGTCTGTTTCAAACGGAACAAAACTTATTAACTCCGTACAGAACGAAAGCGCGGATGTTGTAATTATAGACTTAGGCTTACCCTACATGGATGAACTTGATGTCCTTGGCTCAGTTGGAAAATCAATGCAGCTGCCAATACTTGCATTTGCAGGAACCCAAGCAGCCGGAATAAAGGCAACGACTAGTGGTGCTAAAGACTTTATGCTTAAGCCCGCGCTAAACTCTTACGACAAGGATTTTTTTGATTCCCTCGTAAAAAAAATAAAAGAAATTGCAAACGAAACAAACGCTTCAACTCCAAATGCAGAAAAGAGGACATTTGAATGGCCTAACAGCGAAAAGTGCGGACAGGCTTTTAAGGTTCTCTGCATAGGGGCTTCCACAGGAGGACCTTCCGCTGTATCAGAAGTTCTTTCCGGACTTGGAAACAATTTTCCGCTTCCAGTTCTTTACACTCAGCACATAGAAATTGGAGCAGACGAAAAACTCGCACAATGGCTTTCCGGCACATGCAAAAACATTTCTATCTCAATTGCAAAAGACGGCGAAGAAGCAAAAACTGGACATGTGTATATGGCACCGGCAGACACCCACCTTATAATTGATTATGTAAAGCCCAGCGGAATACCGGTTCTTCGACTATCCCATGAAGATCCGGAACGTTTTTTACGACCTGCGGTAAACAAACTTTTTAGAAGCGCAGCACAGTTTTACAAAAAAGACTGCCTTGCAGTTCTGCTTACAGGAATGGGAATGGACGGGGCGGACGGCTGCAAAGAAATATGCGTCAATGGTGGCTGGACCATCGTAGAAGATAAATCCACATGCGCAGTTTTTGGAATGCCTGCTGCGGCCATTGAGGCTGGCGGAGCAAAAGAAGTGTTGCCACGAGGCAATATTGCAAAGAGAGTTTTGGAGCTGGTAAAAACATGATTCAAGGAACACCCCGTCTAACACAAGAAGAACTCGACTCTTTTATTACCATGCTAACCCAGAACACAGGCATCATTCCCCGTTCAAGCCATCTTGAAGGCATAAAGAACTACATAGAAAAACAGCTTGAAAAAAAAGGCATAAGCGTAGTGGAATACAAGAACAAGCTTGTCACAGACAAAAAACTTTTTTCCGAGCTTATAAATGAAAGCACCGTAAACGAAACTTATTTTTTCCGCGAAGAAAAACAGTTCCTTCTTTTGCGCGACAAAATCTTCCCAATATGGAAAGCAACATCCAGCACTCTGCCAATAAAAATATGGAGTGCAGCATGCTCTTTTGGAGAAGAAGCATATTCCCTTGCCCTACTCGCAAAAAACTGCGGTGTGAATGCAACAATAACGGCAAGCGACATAAATTCACAAGTGCTTGAACATTGCAAGTCTGGCACATTCAAAAGTTCTTCAATTCGTTCTGTAGACGGCTCTTCATTCAAAGACCTTCTCACCCCCTATCAGAACGATGGTAAGATTCAGTTTGATTCAGAAATTAAAAACTGCATAAGCGCAAAAGAAATCAACCTTTCAAAAATAGAAGAAGCGCAGACACAAGCCCTTCTTCCCAAAAACCAGCACATAGTGTTTTTGCGCAACGTGTTCATATATTTCAGTCAAAATCTTAGGCTCAAGATTCTAAATGCCATAGCGGAAAAATGTCTTGCGGACAATGGCATCCTTTTTGTTTCTATGAACGAAACAGCGCAGATTAACTTTAACGAAATATCGCCACTGTTGGAAAAAGTCATGGACGGAAGCATTTTTTATTTCAAGAAGAAATCCCTGGAGGTGAAGGCAAATGGCTAAAGTTTCGTCTGACATTATAGAAAGTTTCACCGCAGAAGTTCACGAGCTTCTTGCTCTGTCACGCAAGGACATCATAGCTCTTAAGGCAGCACATATTGATGAAGAAACGCTTTCAAGACTTTTGCGCAACCTTCACACCATAAAAGGAAACGCACGCATGCTCGAATTTTCTACAATAGAAAAACTTGCGCATGCTGTTGAAGACATTTACAAAAGCGTAAAAGACGGAAAAATAAAATCAACAGACCGCCTTATAACACTTGTTTGCGCAGTTGCAGACAAAATGGATGAATGTGTTGCATCTGTTTCCAAAAATGGAACGGACGAAAAAGACATTGAGCTTTACCTTCAATATTGCGACAAACTTGCAGCTGGAGAACTCATAGACATAGACTCTTTTGCCTCAGAAATAAAAAAGCAGGTTGAAAACACTGACGATGATGAAGATGAATTTAATGAAAACGTAAGCGAAATCCAGTCAATTAGAATTAAACTTTCGCGCGTAAATGAAATCATCACAGCTTTTGACACGATGATAACAAGGGAGTTTCATCTTAAGCACCAGCTTGATACGCTGCAAAAATACGAAGAAGCATCCAACAACCACGACCTTGCAAAAATCCGCAAGCAGTTTGAATCAGACATTTATGCACTCGAATCTTCAATCTTCAGCGCACAAGAACAAGTCTTCAACCTAAGGATGCTTCCAATCAGCATTGTCTTGAACCCGCTGGAAAATGCAATTGCACTCGAAAGCATAAAGCTAAAAAAGAAAGTCAAATGTGAGATTCCGGAAACAGATATTGCGATTGACAAAATAATTCTGGAAGAACTTGGCGACATTCTTATGCACCTTGTCCGAAATGCGCTTGACCACGGCATAGAAAAGCCCAAGGAAAGAAAGGCTGCCGGAAAGAGCGAAACAGGAACAGTATCCATAAGCTGTGTGCGGGAAGCAAAGCACATAGAGCTTAAAATAAGCGACGACGGACGTGGTCTTGATTACCAAAAAATCCGCAACAAGGCCTTGGAACTCTATCCAGAGCGTGCAGAAGAAATTGCGAATATGGTAGACCGCGAACTGTCACAATTTTTGTTTCAGTCTGGATTTTCCACGAAAGACAATGTCTCAGAACTTTCTGGACGTGGCGTAGGCCTTGATGTTGTTTGGTCAGCGGTAGAAAAAATAAAAGGAAGAATAAAAATTGAAAGCGAAGCTGGCAAAGGCACGTCTTTTATCCTTAACTTTCCGCTTTCACTTTCAACCTTGCAAGGACTTTTTGTTTACTCCAACGAGGACAAATACCTTATTCCGTCCCAGCACATTGTTGACATTATTTACAGGAAGAAGAGTGAATATGTAACGCTGCAAAACCAAAGTTATATTCATCTTGAAGGGCAGCTCATTCCATGCTACTCGCTTTCATCTCTTTTTAATGAGCACAAGATTGCAAACAACTACGATGCAGACTCCATTCTTATCGCTGAATACATGGAACAGCGCATAGGCATTATAGTGGACCAGGTTCAGCAGTTTGTTTCTCTTGTCGTTAAGCCACTGCCCAAAGCCTTCAAGAATTTTTCTATTTTGCAAGGCATTGTCTTTGATGAACATTACGACATTGTTCCCATTCTGCATGTACCAGACATTCTTAAAAAGTTCAAATCTTTGCGCGGTTACGACATAAAGAAATACGAAGCTGCAACAAAGAAGCGCGTCCAGCACATTCTTATTGTAGATGATTCGGAAACCACTCGTCAGATTGAAAAGTCTATTCTTGAAAACGTAGACTTTATTGTAGACGAAGCTGTTGACGGTATTGACGCACTGGAAAAAGCCAAGTCCAAGCAGTATGACCTTATACTGACAGACAAGGACATGCCTCGTATGACAGGTCTTGTTCTTTTGGACAACCTGCGCCGCATGGAACAGTACAAAGACACGCCTGTAGTAATTGTTTCTGCCGACCAAAGTGAAAAATCAATTGAAGAATTCAAGGCTTTGGGTGCAAACGAAGTTATTCCAAAAGGCAATTTTGAACGTGGCAAGCTTATAAGCGTCATCAAGGCCCTGCTGAAAGATTGAGAAGGAGAATAAAAGATGGGCAAAAAAATCCTTGTACTTGAAACATCTGTCACTCTGCAAAAGTTATTTACGACCACACTCAACAGCGATGACTATACAATTCAATTTGTTTCTGACGGAAAAGAAGCCGTATACATGCTTTTTGACGCACAGCCGGATTTGTTCCTTGTAAACACGGAAATACAAAATCCCAAAAGCTTTGAAGTCGTAAGGCTTGTACGTTCTATAAAATGCTTCAAGAACCTTGCAATTGGAATGTACTCAAGCTACCCTTCCCCGCTGGATGAATCACTTGCCACTGCAAGCGGTGCAAATTCATTCATCAGACTTGACCACAAAACGCTCGAACTTAACGTTCATGAACTTGGACAAATTGCTGGCGAAAGGATAGACAAAGTTGAAGTTTCCCATACAAAAAAAAATATAGACGACAATTTTTTGCTCCGCCAGACAGCATCCATTTTGTCGCAAAGTTCTTACAAAAATGAATTGTTTGCAAACATTTCACGCCTCGCAATCGAACTAGAAAACATAGAAGAAATGGTCAAGGTCCTGCTAACCCTTATTGCAGAAGCATGTGAATCACCCATAGCAGGACTTTACCTGATTGAAAATGACGGGCCGCACGGATACTACATCTGCTCCGACAACATGAGCGAAAAAGAAATACAAGACTTTATAAGCGTATGTGCAGTAGACTTTGAAAAAATCCAGCCTGACTACAACGCATCAAAAATAGTCCCAAAATGCCTTGAGCGAAAAGAAGACTTAAACCAGTTTTTTTCCGGCAAAGTTCAGCTTTCAAGTTACGAAAGCGAATCTCTTAAAACAAGCGACGAAAGCGAATACTTTGGAAGCGTGCACATTGTTTCGGAAGGAAACATTTCTTCAGAAAAGCGGGACTTATTTTCTTTCTGCGTAAATTCTTCGGGAGATATTTTCAGCAAGGCGCTTGTCGTAAAAAAGAAGATGTTCTTTGAAAAGAGAATCCGCAGAGCCTTTAGCCGCTTTGTACCAGAACAGATTATAGACAGCCTTGTTTCGCAAACAGATGCTTCGGATGAAAAAATCGGCGTTGGAGAAACAAGAGCAGTTGCAATTCTTTTTAGTGACATACGCTCTTTTACCAACATCAGCGAAAAAAACAAACCGGATGTTCTTGTAGCCTTTTTGAACCGCTACTTTACAGTCATGGTAGACATCATAAAAAAACATGGTGGAACAATAGACAAGTTTATAGGCGACGCAATCATGGCAGAATTTGGCACTCCTGTAAGTTACGAAGACAACTGCAAGAGGGCTGTTTCCGCCGCTTACGAAATGCGTGACGCACTTTCCACAGTGGAACTTGGAGACCTTGTAATGCCAGAAGGAATGACATTCAACATTGGCATCGGCATTCATTACGGAGACGTCATCGTAGGTTCCATCGGCTCAAAAGACAAAGTCGATTATTCCGTCATTGGAGACAACGTAAACCTCGCGAGCCGACTCGAAGGGCTTACAAAAACATACGGAGTTCAGATTGTAGTAAGCGACAGCGTTAGGAAAGACGCAGGTGAAGACTCATTCTTTTTCCGCCACCTTGACGACGTTCGGGTAAAAGGCAAAAAAAAGGCAGTACCAATTTATGCTGTAGACCGAAGCGCAGAGGAATTCTCGCCGGAATACAAGGATGCCTACACGAAGGGCATGGACTTGTACAAAAAAGGCATCTGGAACCTTTCATGCGACTACTTTAAGAAAGCACTAAACGCTTCAAAAAATGACAAGGCTGCAACCTTAATGTTGGAGCGTTGCGAAGAGTTTATAAAGAATCCGCCAGAAAACTGGGACGGCGCGATTGCATACAATACAAAATAAGGAGAACACTATGAATGTTTTTAATTTTTTTTCAGCGTTAGCTTTTGCAATAACCTATGCAGGAATTTTTACACTCCGCATCTTCCACTACGGATTTGTGTACGAACGCCCGTCAGCAATAATTCTTGAATGCGTTCCGACTGTAACAATTTCATGTTTCCTTATTATTGTTGTCCTTCTGGTTGAACACCCCATCTTAAAGCGTTTTGACGCGATTATACAAAAAGGCAAAAAAGACAAGGCTTCCATTACAAAAGACGACATTGCGCTATGCATGTCATGCTATAAAAAATTTGACATAGCAATCGCAGCTGGAGAAGCCGTTGGTTTTCTTCTAGGCTGTGGCTCAACCGCAATCTTGGAATCAATCAAAGGCATTGCACCATTCAAGCCTGCAATTTTTATCATCATAGAATTGCAAAGTATGGGCATGGGATTTTTGTGCTATACGATTATAGTTTTTCTTACCAAGAAAATTTTTATGACGCAGAAGATGCGCGAAATTGGAATTGAAGTAAGTGAAAACCTTTCGCACAATCTTTCCATAGCAATAGCAACCTGTGTTTTCATTTCCGTAATGAACATGATTACTGTTCCCATTAACCTTATCCAGCATCCAGACAAAAACAGCTTTACCAAATTCCTTGTTTATTGTGCAATTGGGGCTGCGGTAAACATTATTGTATGCTATGTAACTTATTCGGTTTTGGTAAAAAAGATTCAGCGCACAGAAAAAGACATAAGCGCAAATCTTTTTAACGAGACACAAAATCTTGCAGAAGCCACAAAGGAATCAGCGGAAACAAGCCACAACCAGTCAGCTGCAGTTAAAGAGATTGTTGCTACAATGCAGGACTCCACAGAACTTGCAGGAAACATAAGCGAAAAAGTACGCCAGGTAACAGGTCTTGCAGAAAAATCCAGAGACGCGGTTATGTCAGGAAGAGAGGCTTTGCAAAACAACGTAAACGAACTTCTGCGCATTAAAGACAACAACCGATTGACCATAGAAGGTATAAAAGACCTGAACAAAAAAATCAGCAACATTTGGGATATTGTTTCAATCATCAATGTCATTGCAGACCAAACTAAAATCATTGCATTCAACGCAGAACTTGAAGCATCCAGCTCCGGCGAAGCAGGAAAAAATTTCCATATTGTTGCTACAGAAATCCGCCGCCTTTCAGACAATATCATTGACAGCATAAAAGAAATCAAGGACCGCATCAACGAAATCCAAAAGGCTTCAGACACATTGATTCTTGACAGCGAAAAAGGAACAAACCAAATTGATTCCGGCTACCAGAGTGCAAAGAGTCTTGAAAACGACTTTGAAAGCATCATGCAATCTTCCGAAAACACGGCAAGCAGCTCACACGAAATATTGAACCATGTAAGCCAACTTTCTGTTTCAAGCGAGCAGATTCTGATTACGCTAAAACAGATAGCGGATGGTGTTGAAACATTTTCAGCATTCACTTCAAATATTTCGGCCGCATCAGAAAATGTGCGCCTAATAGCAAGCCGTCTGTAAAGAAAATTGTTATGAATTATGCATGATTCAAGCAATCCTTCTGCAGTAAGGTCAAAAAAAGAAATTACTCAGGCTCTGCTCACACTCATGAGGCAGCATCCCTACAGCCAAATTTCTGTAAAGCAGATAATCATGGAAGCAAAGCTTGCGCGAAAAACATTCTACCGCAACTTTGAAAACAAGGATGACGTTCTGCTTTCGCTGCTTCGAAGCATTCTAAGTGAATACTACGCTACCGCTTGCAACAACATGTCCAATCTTTTAAGCGTAATATTCTTGTTTGCAAGCAAAAACAAAAAACTCCTTTTGCTGCTAAACAAAAATAACATGCTCCATCTTCCGCTGCAGTGCATAAATGAATATCTTCCGGAACTGCACAAAAAATTCTTTCTGGAAACAAATCCTCACTACTACCTGTTTGACGGCCTTGATGCTGATTACATCATATTCTTTAACATCGGAGCCGTCTGGAATATGATTTCATTATGGATAAAAAGAGGAATGAAAGATTCTCCCGAAACCGTAAAAGCAAACATAAAAGAATACATTTCCAGAATCAGAAAAAGGCCCCTTTAATTTACGACTCACTCTCACCATAGCTTTTCCTAAAGAAAGCATTTACAATCGGAAAAAGACTGTATATCAGTTTCATGTTCAAAATCATCATCAGAATTCCCGCCGCAATAAAAGAAATTGTTACAAGGTCAAAAACCATAAACTTGGCGCATTTTGCCAGAATTAAAATGCTGATAGGCAGGCAGATGACACTTGTAATCAAACATGGAATATATTTTCTTATATAAATTGAATGCCCAATGTGAATAAAAAAATGGGCAAGCAAGGAAAGAAAAATTCCGAACCACAAGGCATAAAGAATTTTACCCGGAAAATAAAAGGCCAAAAGGCTAACCCCAAAAAAAGGAATGAATTCCTCATAAACGCCAAGTGCAAAGCCCTCATTTGTAAACCCTTTGTAGTTTTTCATAACCTTTGGAAAGCGTTCATACAGCCATGGATTCTTTCTAAAAAAACATCCAAAACCGACAAGTTCTTCCATGTCGTGAAAAATAAAAATGATTGGCAAAAGCAAAATAAAATCTTTCATAAAGTCCTCCCGTGCAAAAGAGCGCATAACAAATGTTACAGATGTGTCACTTACTTTTTATTTACCGCAAAGAAAAGGGAAAGTCAATAAAAATGAAAAAAGAGACACAATTTAGCAGAAGTGTGGCTTTTTTATAAATGTTTCAATCCAAAAAAACTCATTTTTGCAAAACAGCATTGCAACGACCTAGGTTAATTAAGTATAATAAAATCAAGGTTCAACATTAATTTAAGGAGAAACAAAATGAAAGCGTTTATAGTTTACTGCCATCCGTCGGAAGATTCATTTACGCGGCAAGTGAGAGATTCTTTCATAAAAGGAATACAAGATTCAGGAAATGAATACCTTATCTCCGACTTGTACAAAATGAATTTTAACGCGGATATGAGTGAAAAGGAATATTTACGCGATGCAAATTATAAAAACACTCCTGACATAGCAAAAGACGTATTGGCAGAACATGAAAAAATAAATTCCTCCGATGCAATAGTCTTTATTTATCCTGTCTTTTGGACAGAAGCGCCCGCAAAACTTGTAGGCTGGTTTGACAGGGTATGGACTTACGGCTTTGCTTACGGCACAAACCGAGCAATGAAAACTTTGGACAAGGCACTTTTTCTTGTAACTGCCGGAAACACAATGGACCGCTTGGAAAAATTCGGTCTTTTGGATAGCATGAAAAAAGTCATGATTAACGACAGGATTTTTGACCGTGCAAAAGAATCAGACTTTGTACTCTTTCCCGGCATGACAAGGGAACTTGATTCGCGAAAGTTGGACTGGGACAAAAACCTTAAAACCGCTTACGAAAAAGGAAAGGATCTTTTTAACTAAAAATATACAAAGAGGCATAAATGAATCACAAAGAACGAATGTTGGCAAACCTTCCCTACAAGCCATGGATGGATGGACTGGAAGAAGAGCGCTTCGAAAACAAAAAGAAAATTTTTAGATACAACAACCTTCCCCCGGAAGAAAAAGAAGAGAAGACTAGGCTCATAAAAGAAATACTGGGAAAGACCGGCAAGTGGATTAACATAGAAGCCCCCTTTCACTGCGACTACGGCTACAACATAGAAGTTGGAGAGTGGTTCTTTGCAAACTACAACTTTGTAGTCTTGGACGTTGGAAAAGTAAAGATGGGAGACAATGTCCAGATTGCACCAAATGTTGCCATTTACACCGCAGGCCACCCAATTCATCCTGACTCCCGCAATTCAGGCTACGAATACGGAATTGACGTAACAATCGGAAACAATGTATGGATTGGTGGAAACACCTGCATAATGCCGGGCGTTACCATAGGAGACAACGTTGTTATAGGAGCAGGAAGCGTCGTAACAAAAGACATCCCCGCCAACGTAATTGCCGTTGGAAACCCCTGCCGCATCCTCCGAAAAATAACAGAAGAGGACAGAGAATATTACTACCGCGACAGAAAATTTGACGTAGACGACTACAAATAATAAGAGGAAAAAAATGGCGAACCCTTGGGAAGAAATAAAACTTGATGACTATGAAAAACACATGAGCTTAGATTCCGTAAAACAATTGCAGGCTATGAATTCCATCATGAAAGATCAGTTTGAATCATACCCCGTAACATCTGCCATGGTGCTTGGTGTTGCCGGCGGAAACGGACTCAATCATGTTAGAAAAGAAAAGTATCAAAAAGTTTACGGTGTGGACATAAACAAAGAATATTTAAAAGCCGTAGCAGAAAGATACAGAAGCTTAGGAGAAACACTTGACTGCCTGCAGGTGGACTTGATAAAGGAATACGACAGCCTTCCAAAGTCCCAACTTGTAATTGCAAATTTACTGATTGAATACATTGGCTACGAAGCATTCAAAAAAGTAGTTGCCCATGTAGAAGCAGAATATGTGTCTTGCGTAATTCAAATCAACACAGACAAAGAGAATTGGGTTTCCGACTCACCCTACCTCCACGCCTTTGACAGACTTGATGAAGTCCACTGCCAGATGGACGAAGATGCTCTTGTAACTGCGATGAAAGAAATTGGATACGAAAAGCTAAGCCAAAACTGCCAAGCCCTGCCAAATGGAAAGGCACTTGTAAGAATAGACTTCAAAAAAATCTAAGCCTTACCTCCTACTCCATTTGCCCAATTTTTAAGAACGCAAAAAAGCTCATCATAAGAGCCGGCAGAAAAATCAATGTCGTACTCTCGCATGGCACTTTCCACATCCCCTTCCGGCATGAACCAAACGGAGCTAAGGGATGCTTTCTTTGCGCCAAGCATGTCAGAAGAAAGCGAGTCTCCTATAACAATGCACGATTCTCTGGGTTGCTTTATACGTTCAAAAACAATGTCAAAAAATGCAGGATCAGGTTTTGCAGCCCCCATGTCTTCGCTTATAAAAAAGCCGTCCATAAACTTGTCTAGCCCAGAGGATTTGAGTCTGCCCATTGCGTTTACAGTAGCACCATTTGATACGATGTATATTTTGCAGCCTTCTATTTCCCGCTTAAGTCTTTCCACAAATTCATAAGAACCGGCAAGCAAAACTCCGTTCACAGACATTGCCTTTATAAAATCGCTATTGACCTTTAGTGCATCCAAAGTAGACACGTCGCCACCGCACTTTTCAAAAATATATTTAAAGCGGTTCGTAAAAACATCCGTTCTGGAAATTTCTTTTTTTTCAAGTTTAAGCCAGAGGGATTTGTTGCATTCCTTAAAAGCAGAATAAATGTCATCCGAGAAGGGTAAGCTGTTATTCCTTAGCACAATTTCAAGAGCCTTGCGCTCTGAAGCATGAAAATCCAACAGCGTCTGGTCCAAGTCAAAAAGAAAATTACACTTCATAGGTAAAAACACTTTAACAAAGGAAAAATGAAAAGTCAACATAAAAAAATCGACATCCGTAAGATTAAAAAATTGTATAAAAAAATGAAAGGTGTTATAATTAGAAACATAAATAGATAAGGAAAAAATGAAAACTCTTTTTACACTCGACTTAAAAAACTACGGTGAAAACTGCAAGCGTTTCAGGCGAGACTCAGCAAGGGCAATAATCCACATAGAAAAAGACAAGCTTGCACTTGTGTACGCTGTCAAACTTGGTTACTACAAATTTCCAGGCGGCGGAATTCATGAAGGAGAAGACAAGATTGCAGCCCTGTCGCGCGAGGTTCAGGAAGAAGTGGGGCTTAAAGTTATTGCACAAAGCGTTAAGGAATACGGAGTAGCGCAACGCTTCCAAAAATCAGCAAAAGAAGCGAACACTGTTTTTGTTCAAGATTCATTCTATTACGAATGCGATGTAGAAAGGGTAAAGGGAAAGCTAAAAATCCTAAAGCAGAACTTGGATGACTACGAAGACCAGGCTGGCTTTGAGCTTAGGGTTGTTTCCATAAAAGAAGCCATAGAGGCAAACCTAAAGTACCGCGACAGTGACGACTTTAACATTGTAATGATTGCAAGGGACACACTTGTTCTTGAAGGTCTAATTGGAATTCCTTCGGAGCCTTCAAGATGCATGGCGGAACTTTTGCTTAAAGAAGGTGCGGCCAAAAATCCCGGCCCATGGAAGGAACACAGCCATGCTGTAGCAGAGGCAGCGGAAAAACTTGCACTTGCCGTTAACAAAAATTGCGGCAAAGAAAAAATAAATCCCAACCTTGCGTACATATACGGTCTTTTGCACGACATTGGACGGCAGGAAGGATTCTGCTACATAGCGCATGTTTACAAAGGCTATCATTTTATGATGTCTTTTGGTTACAAAAACGTTGCACGAATTTGCCTAACCCATTCTTTCCAGAGGCAGATTATGGAGGACTGGTTTGGAACAGTTGATCTTCCTCAGGAAAAGATGAACGAAATAGAAAATCTTCTTGGAGCAATTCAGTATGATGACTACGACAGAATGATTCAGCTTTTGGATTCCATCTGTGCGGCGGACGGAACAAAAAATCTTGAACTCAGGATAGCAGACATAAAGTTGCGCTACGGCTCTTACCCCCAGGGCAAGAAAGACAAAAACTTTGAGCTAAAAGAATACTTTGAAAAATTAGCTGGAAAAAATATCTATAACGTAATATGATTTATAAAATGAATGAAGACAAAATGAGACTAAGGCCATTTATAATCTCCAAAGACTTTGACCAGATAAAGAATTGGATGATGGACGAACGGGGACACGCATTATGGTGCGCAAACCGCTTTAAGTTCCCCTTGGAAAAAGACGATTTTGAAAGCGTCCTTTTTAATATGGCAAACGAGCATTGCGAAAGCCAATTTGTAGCTACAGCTGACGACGGTGCACTTCTTGGATTTTTCTCTTATTCACTCAACCTGGACTCAAACGAGGGTATGCTAAAATTTGTAATGGTCAATCCCAGCTTCCGCGGACAGGGCTTGGGAAAGCAGATGCTAAAGCTTGCACTTGACTACGCATTCAACATTACAAAAGCAGATGCCGTTCACCTTAATGTCTTTTCAGAAAACACAGGTGCAAAAAAGTGTTACAAATCCATTGGCTTTACGGAGAGGGATACACATCCAAATGCCTTTGCCTACAAAGACGAATTCTGGGGAAGGTGCAACATGATTTTTACTAAAAAACAAGGAGAATAAAAAATGGAAAAGCTTACCATCAGAAAATTGGAAAAAAAAGATGCGGCAGAAATCAGCAAAATAAATGCGGAAGGTCTAGGCGGAACAGATGACCTTTCTCTTGTTCAAGAAAAGATAGACAAGCTTGACCCGGCACGAGAAGCGGCTTTTGTTGCAGAAGAGGACGGACAAGTTCTTGGAATTATTCACATTGAACGCTACGACCTTTTGTATTCAGAAACAATGGCAAACGTTTTGGGGCTTTCCGTAAAAAAAGAATTCCACAAGCGGGGAATTGGAAAGGCACTTCTCTTTGCAGCAGAAGACTGGGCAAGGGAAATGGGCATTAAAAAGATGAGACTTAACTCCGGAGCAGAACGTGTTAACGCACACAATTTTTACAGGCACCTTGGTTACGTGGAAGAAAAAGACCAGAAGCGTTTTATTAAAAAAATTTAACGGCAAAATCTGGCAAAAAAAATCGGGCAATGGTTTAAAATGAACCACGCCCGACAACAACTTGCCTATAGCCTAATAGTTTTCTGCGCTAATTTCAAAGTAGCTCTGAGGATGGGCGCATACAGGGCAAACTTCGGGAGCCTTTGTTCCCACTACGATGTGTCCACAGTTTCTGCATTCCCAAACCTTTACGGAACTCTTTTCAAAAACTTCTTTGGATTCAACATTCTTTAGAAGGGCACGGTAACGCTCCTCGTGATGCTTTTCTATTGCAGCAACTCCACGGAATTTTGCGGCAAGTTCAGCAAAGCCTTCTTTTTCAGCAGTCTTTGCAAAACCTTCATACATGTCTGTCCATTCAAAGTTTTCACCGTCAGCGGCAGCGTTAAGGTTGGTCTTTGTGTCGCCAAGCTCGCCCAGTTCCTTGAACCACATCTTTGCGTGTTCCTTTTCGTTGTCAGCGGTCTTGAGAAAAAGAGCACTAATCTGCTCGTAGCCTTCCTTCTTTGCAACGGATGCAAAATAGGTGTACTTGTTCCTTGCCTGGCTTTCACCGGCAAAAGCCGTCTGCAAATTCTTCTCTGTCTGCGTTCCCGCATATTTGTTTGCCATACATTTCTCCTAAAAAATTATTTCTATTTTACAGGCGCACTAGGCGCTCTCGTAAATCGGTTCAAAATCCTCCGCAGGATGTCCGCACAAGGGGCATGTGTAGTCTGACGGAAGCTCTGGGTTCATATACTCGTAGCCGCATATTTTGCATTTCCAGCCAATGATTTTCTTGGAAGATTCAACCTTAACCTTTGGCTTTATGCTGCTCTGGTAGTCGGCATAAGTTACGGGCTCACCGCTGCCGGCAAGCTCTGCGTCAACCACTTCCGCAACAAAGAGAGTGTGTGTTCCCAGGTCTGTCTTGGAAAGAACCTTGCAGGTAAAAACAGAACATGCGTGCTCTGCCAAATAAGGGCATCCGTTCATATCCGTCTTGTATGCAAAGTCAGCAAACTTGTCCACATTCCTTCCGCTCTGGTAGCCAAAGCGCTTAAACAGATCAAAGCCAGCCGTCTTGTCCAAAACAGAAAGACAGAAGACACCACTTTCTTTTATAAGGTCGCAGGTGTAGTTCTGGTTCAAAACCGAAATTACTATGCGGACGGGATCAGATGCAACCTGAATGCAGGTATTTGTAATGCAAGCGTTTATTTTCCCGGAAGCATTTGTCCCAAGCAAAAAGAGACCGTAGGAAATATTGTAAAGTGCCTTGTTGTCCATATTATCTGTCTGCCCAAAGTCCGTGAAGGTTGCAGTAGGCATAAGCCCTTACAAGTTCGTCGCCCTCGGAAAGTACAAAAGAAGCCTTTGGTTCTGCGCCCGGAGCAAGTTCCCTAAACATAAAGCCAAACTTGGTCTGAATGCCAATCCATTCAATAAAATGCTTTTCTTCCATAGGATGAATAACAGCCCCAACCGTTACCTGAACAAAGCTTCCGTTTTTAGCAACAACAGGAACATGCTTTTCTACAGC
>DFJV01000061.1 GCA_002373205.1 Treponema sp. UBA3662 | reverse complement strand
ATAAAACTCGAAGTTTGCCCTATTAGAAGCAAATAAGACATCTGCTCTAGTTGAAACCTTTGCCTTTTTGTGCTACAATAGTTTGCATGAAACAGAAGGCTTCGGATTTTGACTATAAGCTGAGCAGGCAGCGCAGCATCTTTATTTTCCATGCCCTTGCGATTGGTATTTTTACAATCATTTTCATGACAATTGTTTTGAATGTTCTTATTTTTCCTGTCCATGTCCGCTCAGACACGATGGAAAAGGATATGCCGCAGGACATTGCGGTTTTTGTCTGCCGCTAGGAACTTATGTTTTTAGGGGCAATTTTGCGTAATTGTTTTTACGGAGCAGGGGATGAAAAAAATTTTGTTTTTACTATTTTCCTTTTTGAATTCTTTTCTTTTTGCAGAGACGAGCTATATATATGAGCCCTTTAATAAAGTGGATGTAGATGTTTCAAGCTGCCTAAAAGATTCTGGCATAGAATATTCAGTGGAAAATTTATCGCCCCTTGATGATTTGCCTTGGGTTCCTGACGGTGGAAATAACGGCAAGAATTCAAAAATTACAATCCGCAACTGCAATACAAAGGAAATGTATATATCCATCGGGTATGTAAGGAAGGGACGAGGGGATTTGTATTATAAGAACTCCAGACCCAGGACTGTAAACATATATTTTAAGGATTTAAAGACAAGCAAGACTTATGAACTGAAAGATACTCCGGAAGCCCAAAGAATAGTCCTTTCTGATACAAGTTCTAATCTTGGTGTGATTGAGTTGACCTTTCCAGAAGTGTACGAGGGAAGCAAGTACAAGGACTTGTGCATAAATTTTTTGGCGGCAAAAAGGAAAATCAAAGATGAAAAATTGTATGGCGCTATACCAAAAATAAACAGTGAGTTGCAGAAAAGGAAATGTTATGTAAGAATATTGCCTTTGGATGTTGAGAAATGGCGGCCAGAAAAAACTTTTCGAGGTTGCCCGATTGAATCCGAAATGCTTTTTAAGCATACGCATTGCGAAGATTTTGTTGGCGGCTTGGGCGATGTCATTGGCGTAAAAAAGCTTTTGTTTGAAAAATATATTTTCCCAGAATTTAAGAAGAATGGTTTGTCCGTACAGGATATAAGCTATTATGAATTAGAAGACTTCGTGTTTGATGTGTCATTTACTATTTCTTCTATAAAGTACTGTATGAGCGTATGGGTGTATACTGAAGACTGCCTGCTGATTAGTCTTTTTATGAAGTAAACATGCCATTCGCGCTAGTTGAAAGCCTTGCCTTTTTGTGCTACAATAGTTTGCATGAAACAGAAGGCTTCGGATTTTGACTATAAGCTGAGCAGGCAGCGCAGCATCTTTATTTCCCACGTACTCACAATCGGTATTTTTACAATCATATTCATTACGCTTGTTTTAAACATACTTATTTTTCCTGTCCATGTTCGCTCAGACACGATGGAAAAGGATATCCCCCGTGACAGCGCAGTTTTTGTCTGTCCCTTCTTGCGCACACCTCGCCGGGGAGACGTTGTTTACCTTGACCGCACGGACGGAGTAAAGCTTTCCGTTATGAAAAACGTTGTGAATTCCGTTGTGGGATTTTTTACAGCCCAGCGTTTCTTTCCTTTTGGATACACCCACAACATGTCCGGTAAGCCAGTCCTTCGCCGCGTTCTTGCCCTTCCTGGAGATGAAATTTACATGAAGGACTATGTTCTTTATGTTAAGCCGGAAGGAAAGGATCTTTTCCTTACCGAATTTGAGCTTGTCCCAAAACCTTACAACACGCAGATTTATTCTGTTCCTGCAGAATGGGACGGAATTGGCTCTTTTGGAAACATGCCCAACACAATCCTTAAGGCAGACCAGTATTTTGTTCTTGCGGACAACCGCATAGAAGGTGCAGATTCACGCGTTTGGGGCAGCATAAGCTCTTCCCGCATAAAGGGGCGCGCGGTTCTTGAATACTTCCCATTCAGCAAATTCAACATTTTCTAGATGGACGGCACAGGACTTTACGTCCACATTCCCTTTTGCCTTGCCAAGTGCGCCTACTGCGATTTTTTTAGCATAGCTTCCGCTTCTTCTGCTAGAGGGGGCGCATTTGTCCCAGATTCCTACATAAAAGCCCTTCTTTGCGAGGCGGAATTCTATCGTAAGTTTTACGGAATTGACTCTTGGCGTACCATTTACATTGGTGGCGGAACCCCCAGCCTGATGAGCGCAAGCCAGATGGAATGGCTTTTGAAAGGTCTTTTGGCCGGTACGCGGAAAGCCCCCCTGGAATTTACCATAGAGATGAACCCGGAGACCTTGAGTGGGGAAAAGCTTTCGGTTGCAGGGGATTGCGGCGTTACTCGTCTTAGCCTTGGCATTCAGAGCCTTTGCCAGAAAGCGCTTGATGCGGTGGGGCGGCACTGTACGGCGCTAAGGGCGGAAGAGGCACTTAATCTTGTGCGCTCCTCTTGGACAGGAGATTTAAGCCTTGACGCAATTGCGGGCCTTCCCAATCAGAACCGCAAGGAATTTGAGTCTTCCCTAAAAAAAATCCTTGGCTACAAGCCTGAGCATTTTTCTCTTTATTCCCTTATGATAGAAGAGGGAACACCCCTTGAGCGTTCAATTTCCAGCGGAAAGATTGCCTTTGATGATGACGAGGCGGACAGCCAGTGGCTTTTGGGCAGGGATATCCTTGAGCAAAGGGGCTTTTGCCAGTACGAGGTTTCCAATTTTGCGCTTAAGGGACATGAAAGCTTGCACAACGGCTCTTACTGGAAGCAGCTTGACTATGTTGGCATAGGGGCTGGGGCTACAGGTTCGCTTTACAGCTTTGACGGAAATGGCGGCGGGCATGGAATACGCTGGACGGGCAGCAGGGACATTGGGCGCTATACTTCCTTTTGGAATGAATTTTCCATGAATGAATTTTGCAAAAAGAAAGGCAGTCTTGCTCTTGGTCAGGGGGGCGAAGGGCATTCTTTCGTTGGCAGGGGGGCTTTGCTTTCTTCACTTTTGCCGGGCTTCCCCGCAGATTTTGAAAACCTTGACCTTGAAACCCTTGAATTTGAATACCTTATGATGGCTCTCCGCACCCTGAAAGGGGTGAATGACGCAGAATACGCAAGGCGCTTTGCAAGTCTTGAACCCTGGAAAGGAGACCTTAGGAAAAGGCTGTCGGAGAACACCCTGTGGAAGGAATTTGAGGGAAAAAAAATGTGCCTTTCCCGGAAATCGGAATATGGCGGCATGAATTTTGCCCTTAGCAGGGAAGGGCTTCTTTTTTTGAACTCCCTTCTAAGGAATTTTTAGCCCATTTTTCAGAAAAGCTTTGTTTTTCTACTTGACGAAAAGGGAAAAAATCTTCATAATTATAGTACCATTTTATGAAGGAGTTCTATCGTGCCTTGTGGAAAGAAAAGAAAGCGCGCAAAGATAGCGACACATAAGCGTAAGAAGAAGCTTAGACGGAATCGGCATAAGAGCAAGTAATTGCCCTAAGCGACTATTATTTGAACATTTGCCAGAAAGGCCGCGGTTGTTTGCAAGACTTACTGCGGTCTTTTTTTTCGTGTGTTGTTGTTTTTATACGCACGCACCGTGGCCGGGTTTTTTCCCGGCTTTTTTTTTAATTCGTCATTTTATTCTACATGGGGAAAAATGCTGCAGAATATACATTCACCGCAAGATCTGAAAAAAATTCCAGAAAAGAAACTCACTTCCCTTGCAGAGGAAATCCGAACCAAAATAATTGAGGTTGTTGGAAAGAACGGAGGGCATCTTGCAAGCAACCTTGGCGTTGTTGAGCTTACGATTGCCCTTCACCGCGTCTTTGACAGCCCGCACGATGCTATTGTCTGGGATGTAAGCCACCAGGGCTACCCCCACAAGCTTCTTACGGGGCGCTACGAGCAGTTCCCCACGATTAGAACAAAAGGCGGAATTTCCGGTTTTACCCGCATTCAGGAAAGCCCCCACGACTATTTTGATGCAGGCCACGCATCTTCATCCATTTCTTCTGCCCTTGGGCTTCTTGCAGCATGGAAGATAACAGGCAGAAAAGACAAGGTTGTCGCTGTTATTGGGGACGGGGCGCTTACAGGCGGAATGGCATATGAGGGGTTGAGCCACGCAGGCCAGCTTGCCCAGAACCTTATCGTGATTGTGAACGACAACAAGATGTCCATAAGCCGCAACACTGGCTCCATTTCGCGCTACCTTTCAAGCCTTACCACGACGGCTTCCTACCACAACTTTAGGCACAAGATTGACCGCCTTATAGACGACATTCCCTACGTTAACCGCCACATAGGAAAATTTGTCTACAGGCTAAAGCGGGGTCTAAAAGGCCTGTTCTTTTCCAACAATTTCTTTGTTGACCTTGGCTTTGAATACGTAGGCCCGCTTGACGGACACAACATAAAGCTTCTTGAAGACACCTTCAGGCGTGTTCAGCGGATTCCGCGTCCGGTTGTTATTCATGTTGTTACCAAAAAAGGCCGCGGCTACAGTCCTGCAGAAAATGACCCGGCAACCTTCCACGGTGTGGGACCCTTTAACATAAGCGACGGTGTTGTGGAAAAATTCGACACTCTAAGCTTTACCGAGGCCTTTAGCAGAAAGATTGTGGAAATGGCAAAAAATGACAGCCGTATTGCGGCCGTTACTGCTGCAATGTCCAAGGGTACAGGCCTTGACTCCTTCTCGCGCCACTTTAAGAACCGTTTCTTTGATGTTGGAATTGCAGAAGAACACGCAGTTACCTTTGCGGGAGGCCTTGCCGCAGGTGGAATGATACCTGTTGCCGCAATCTATTCAACCTTCATGCAGCGTTCCGTTGACCAGATTATAGAAGACGTTGCCATGCAAAAGAGGCATGTGGTGCTTGCCTTAGACAGGGCGGGGGCTGTTCCTTCAGACGGAGAGACCCACCAGGGAATTTTTGACATAGCCCTTTTTCGCACAGTGCCTAACCTTGTTATTATGACCGTTTCCAGTGCGGCAGACCTTGGCCTTTGCTTGGAATGGGCCGTCTACGGAACAAACATGCCGGTTTCCATAAGGTGGCCAAAAATGTCTTGCCCGTCAGAGATTCCTTCCTTTTCAAAACCGGTGGAAGAGGGCAAGGGCCTTTTTATAGAGTCAGATGAATTTGCCCCGGCTCTTAGCGCAAGGCTTAGCGAAGAAATGGAAAGCAAAAGCCTTGAGTCTTCCGGGGACAAGGTGCTTTTTGTCTGCACAGGAAGCATGTATCCAGAAACGCTTACAGCCGCACGTTCCCTCTTGCTAAAGGGCACAGAATGCGCAATATTCATCCTAAGGTTCATAAAGCCCTTTGACGAGCAGTTTTTCTTGCAGTCAGCCTTGCCATTCAATTCCATTGTGTTCATAGAAGACGGAATGAAGGCCGGAAGCTTCTCCTGCTATTTGGAAGGTCTTGTTCACTGCACAAGGGAAAACGGCTGCAGAACAAAGGTTCTTGCCTTCCCGGACAGCTTCTTTGGATGCGGCACAAGGGACCAGCTTTTGGACGAGGCAGGCCTTTCTTCGGCAAAAATTGCGGAAGCGGCTTTTAGCCTTGTACAAAAAGCGTCAATTCAGCATAATGATAGTATAGGCACATGAGGCGGCATAAAAGCCTGACAGTGCCGTAAAAGAATTTTGTATGATTTAAGGAGGAAGAGGCGTGAACAGTTTGGATTTCTTAAGAACCGTCTACAATTCTTACATAAGTCCGGTTCTTGACGTGCTGATTCTAGCCTTTTTGCTTTACAAGTCTTACGAAATGATTGTAAAGACAAACACCATTCAGCTTTTCAAGGCGGCTCTTATTGTAGCCATGGCATGCCTTGTCGTATGGATTCTTAACCTTGAGACCCTTCAGTGGATATTCCGCACACTGGTTCCAGTGCTTGCCGTAGGTTTTGCAATCGTCTTCCAACCGGAAATAAGAAAAATCATGCTAAAGCTGGGGCAGGCAGAATGGCTTACATTCGGTTCAAAGTCCCGCCATACATCCGTTGATGCAGTAATACAGGCTGCGGAAAAGCTGTCCGAGATGAGGAGGGGTATGCTGGTAGTATTCCTCCGTACCACCAAGCACGACAACATAATCAATACTGGCGTAATGCTGAATGCGGATGTGTCTGCCAGTCTTCTTCTTACCATCTTTGCCCACGACACAACTTTGCACGATGCGGCATGCTTTGTTCAGAACGGAAAAATACTTGCTGCCGGCTGCTTTTTGCCGCTAAGCGAGCAGTACGACATAAAAAAGACTTTCGGAACCAGACACCGTGCGGCCCTTGGCATGAGCGAGCAGGGGGACTGTGTTGTAATGGTTGTAAGCGAAGAGACCGGGGCGGTAAGCCTTGCCTATGACGGTGAGCTGCACTACGGACTTTCAGTTGCAGAGCTAACCCGCAAGCTGGAAGAGCTTTTGGACACTTCAAAAGAAACAAAGCGGAAGGATACACTGGATGAGTACAAAGTTTCTTGAACGGCTATCTAACAACTGGCTTGCAAAAGTCTTTAGCCTCCTGATTGCCCTCTTTATCTGCATAAGGTACCAGACATCCCGCCTTTCCGAAAAGGATTTTGTGGTTCCACTAAAGATTATTCAGAACGGAAACCTTACCCTTGTTACTTCCAGGTCTCCTGTTTCCGCAGTAAAGGTTACATTGAGGGGAAAAAGTTCCCAGCTCATGGAAGTTACGGAAAAGGACATAGAGGCCTATGTTGACATAAATTCGCAGGTGAGCGGCGGAACATACGATTTTCCTGTCTACGTAAAGCCATCAGGCCGCCTTGTGCTTATGGAGCCACTGGAAATAAAGCTTGGAAGGGAAAAAGTCACCCTTACGGTGGAAGAGCGCATCTTCCGCTACGTACCTGTAGACGCAACCCTTGCAGGAAGCCCGGCCCGCGGCTACCAGATAGAATCTGTATCCGTAAACCCAGCCTTTGTAAAGGTTACAGGCCCAAAGTCCATAGTAGACGGAATTTCATTCGTTCAGACGGAAAAGGTGGACATCCAGGGGATTACCAGGAACAGCGTGCAGGAAGTCTCACTTGACTACGAGAATGACCTTGTAAAAATAGAATCCGGCAATGTGTACGAGGTAACTGTGCTTACAGAGCCGTCCCCGCTTACCAAGGAATTCCCCGGGGTTCAGATTGAATACAGGAATCTTGACAGCTCTTTTGAAATAACAAGTTCGGTGCAAACTACCGATATTAGGTTAAAGGGGCAGATGCTCCAGGTTGAAAATTCCGATGCCTCTGTATTCAGGGCGGAAGCGGACTGTTCAGCCATAAGGGAAGAGGGAACTTTTGAGGTTCCAGTTTCTGTCGTAGTACCCCAGGGCCTAGAGGTGGACAGCCAGTCAAAGAGCAGGATACGCATAACCGTTTCCCGGCGCGCCATTCCTCCAGAACCGGTAGCTCCGGAAGCCGTGCATGAGGAGCTGGTGGAGCCGGAGGTGCATGACCAGTGATTTTTGGCATAGGCTGTGACATTACCAAGGTTTCGCGCTTTGAGCGGTGGGTAAAAGACGAAAACCTCTTGTGCCGCTTCTTTAACCAAAAGGAGATGCTTTCCAGCAAGACGGCATCCCTCCAGAGGCGGTGTGAATACTATGCGGTGCGCTTTGCCGCAAAAGAATCTTTTTCAAAAGCGCTGGGTACGGGTTTAAAAGGATTTTGTCTTACCGATATTTATATAGAAAAAGATGACGAAGACAAGCCTGTCCTCCGTGTTACCGGTAAGGCCGAGGAACAGCTTATAAAATATTGCGGGGCAGGATGCAGGGTTCATGTTTCTTTGAGTCATGAAAAGGAATATGCCCTTGCGTATGTTGTCATAGAGCGAGGTTAAAAATGATACGTAGAACTCCAGGTTCGAATGAAAGCGATTCGGAAAAAAAGCCAGCCATTACTTATTGGGCAAAAGAGCAGGTAAGGTGTCCCGTGTGCAAGAAGCCCTTTAACCAGGAAGTCATGCACAAGGGTGGTGGCCGTATGATAGCAGGAAATCTTACGGAGGAACTTCACCGCAACTTTGAGCCTTCCAAAAGGTTTGGACGCGTTTATCCCCTTATTTATGACATCGGTTGCTGCCCCAAGTGCCACACCGCCTTTTTCTGGAAGGACTTTGTGGACATAAAGGATGCAGACAGCCTTGCCCGCATAGAAGAGGACGAGGAACACCGCAAGCAGGAAGTGGAAACAATATTCCCTTACTACAACCTGCGCGACGTGCGTAGCCTTTACGACGGAATCGCCATGTACTACCTGGCACTCCTCTGCTACGAAAAAGTGGACATTGCCTATGCCCCAACTTTCAAGAGGGCAATGATTTCTATCCGCCTGGCATGGCTTTGCAAGGACTTGGACAAGGCATGCCCCGACCACAACTATGACTACATCTCGCAGGTCTTCTACAGAAAGGCCCTTTTCTTCTACCAGCAGACGCTCATAAACGAAACAGGCCGCATCGAATCAATCGAGCCCATACAAAACTTTGGCCCGGACATGGACAAGAACTACGGCTACGATGGAGTAATATACCTCTGCGGACTTCTGGAATACCGCTACGGACAGAGGCAGGACGGAGAGCTTCGCCTTAAAAAACTTGACGAATACAAGCGTGCCATTGCAAGAATCTTTGGTCTGGGTAAGTCCAGCAAGGCAAAACCGGGACCACTCCTTGACACAGCAAAAGACCTGTACGACAAGATTTCGGCAGAGCTAACTTCCAGCAACGTATTCTCTGACCAAGGTTAAGCCCTGAATGACAAACATTCTGCTTACCATTTCCTACGACGGCACCGATTTCTGCGGCTGGCAGCGGCAGGACGGTCCTGAAGGGGAAAACTGCGTGCGCACCGTTCAGGGAGAAATTGAACTTGCCCTGCAAAAAATGCTAAAGGCAAAGATTCCCCTGTACGGTTCAGGCAGAACAGACAGCGGTGTTCATGCGGCGGGACAGGCTGCAAATTTTATTTCGCCGGTTGATTCTGTTCCCGAAAAAAACTATATCCGCGCCCTTAATTCAATCCTGCCACGGGACATCCGCATCATGGACGCAAAGAAAGTTGGCCCGGAATTCAACTCACGCTTTAACGCAACAAGCCGGGTCTACAGGTATTTTATTCTGCCACAGAAAGTTCCATTTGCCCGCGACAGCCGCTACGTGTGGGCAATACCAAACCTTCCAAACCTTGACACGCTGAACCAAATGTGCTCGCTCTTGCACGGAGAGCTTGACTGCGCATCCTTTGCCTCTGCCGGCGACCAGAGCCTTTCCACTTTCCGCTACATAGAGGGTGCCCGCTTTTGGCAGGAAGGAAATCATCTTGTTTTTCAAATAGAAGCAAACGCCTTTTTGTGGAAAATGGTTCGAAGCATTACCGGAACCCTAATTGGCCTTGAACAGAAGGGCTGCACAAAAGAAGACTTTGCAAAAATCCTCAATGCCCACGACAGGAAGCTTGCAGGCGTAACGGCTCCCCCCAACGGACTTTTTCTCTGGCAGGTAAAGTTTGACGGTGTAAGGCGGCATGTGTAGGATGGTATTTTTCTGGACGGAACCTTTTTCCGGCTCTACCATTCACCCATTATCTAAAATCGGCTTTCATGCCTTTCGTCACCGCCCTTGCGCCCTTCGCTCACGCTCATAGCGTCCTACGGCCGCTACTAAAGGGGCTCCACGGCGGCGTAGGCCTCTTTACTTCCATAGCTTTAAAAACTGTAAGGCTTTTCTTATTTTGCTCTATTTCTTATTTTGTAACTAAAATAGAAGATAAAACAACAAACAAAATAAACATAATCCAGAATAAGCAATCAACAATTTTATTGGTTAATTCTTTGTCTTTATTTCTAATTGCAATTTTTTTTACAAGATACGTGAATAAAGGTTTTGAACAAATCATACAAGCTATTAAAAATAATGTAAACTTTGTCAGGCTATTAAGCAATTTAAAAATTAAACCGCTTATGGATAAATTAGCAGCAAATAGTGCAGAGATTGCTTCAATTTTTCTTTCTCTAAAATTGTACATTTAACATCTCCATTTATCTATCAGGGAAAGATGTGTGAAAGTTTTCCTCTGCTTCCCCAATCCAGTTTCAATCTTCGCTGTTTTTAGAAATGGCCTTCATCTTATTTTTTAGAATTCTATATTTAAGCAAGGTAACAAGATTTGTAAGAACCAATAAGATGCAAATAATGTTTACGATTGTTGAAGCTGGAATGTCTGCCAATGATTTTTTTCTGATTACATTCCCATCTTTAAATTTTCCCTTGATTTTTTTTCCATTTGCCAAGGTAAGGACACCTTCTCCATTAAAGTTATTGTCTTTAAAATCCCCCACATAATATGCCCCGTCTGAATATTTTAGAACTCCGCGACCATTAAACAGGTCATTTTCGTATTCTCCCAAATATGAAGAGCCGTCAGCAAATGTTTCAAAGCCCTTGCCGGATTTGTACCCTTGATGGAAATTTCCCTGGTATGAATTTCCAGAATTGTCCGTTAAAGTTCCTTCTCCTTCAAACAGTCCGTTTTCAAACATTCCTTCATAAACAAAACTTGTACAAGAAAATTTTCCTTGGCCGTTGTATAGTCCATCTTTAAATGTTCCTGTATAAGAGTCTCCGTTAGCCCAAGTTTGGCTGCCCTGGCCATTAAATGTATTGTTGCTAATGGGACATTCAATAATGGAGCCGTCAGGAAGTCTTGTTTCGG
>DFJV01000168.1 GCA_002373205.1 Treponema sp. UBA3662 | reverse complement strand
GTTGTGCGTCCGCTCCAGCTCATAAAGTCGGGGAGCCTTCCGTGGCTTGCAACCAGCTTAAGGTACATTCCCATACCGTAACCGCCAAGCCCAAAGAATACTCCGTGGCCAAGGCTTAGGATTCCTGTGTAGCCCCAGATTAAATCTATGCTTAGTGCTACAATTGCATAAGTGATGAACTTACCAACAAGGCTTACCCTGAATGGGGAAAGAAAAAGAGGAAGCAATGATACAATTAGAATAAGAACGACAAAAGCAATATTTTTCTTCTTTGCATTCAGACCGTCGATTGTTGGTGCATTGCCAAAAGAGGCCGATGTAAAAAACTTTGATATTTTTTCGTTAAAACCCATATAAACCTCCTTACTCGTCAAGTGCGCGTGAATGAATTGTGAAAAGTCCCTGAGGTTTTTTCTGCAGGAAAAGAATTACAAGAATCAGGACTATGGCCTTTGCAATGTTTGCAGAAGTTCCAAACTGGATTGTTGCGTTGCTCATTCCTATTAAAAGCGCACCGGCTATTGCTCCAGAAAGCTTTCCCACGCCACCAAGAACTACGACCATAAAGGCATCGATAATGTAGTTCTGTCCAAGCGATGGGCCTACCGAACCCAAAAGACACAATGCGCAGCCTGCAACACCAGCAAGCCCAGAGCCTATTGCAAAAGTAAAAGTGTCTATGTGGTTTGTCTTAATGCCAAGACACTGTGCCATAGCCCTGTTTTGCATTGTTGCCCTAACTTTTTTTCCGTAAGATGTTTTGTACATAAGAATGTACATAAAAGCAAGGCAGAGTATTACAAGAAAAATTATAAAAAGTCTTTTGTACGTCATGGCAACACCCATAATTTCAAGGTTGCCGTTCAGTACCGACGGGGAACTCACGTTTACGTTCGGCGCACCAAAGATTGATCTTGCAAGCTGCTGAAGGAAAAGGCTGATTCCCCATGTTGCAAGGATTGAATCTGTTTCCCTTCCGTAAAGCCTTTTGATTATAAGGCGTTCCAGAATGCAGCCGAAAAGCGCAGAAACTAAAAAGGAAAATATTATTGCCACCGGATAGTAAAAGTCAAAGGCTGACTTTGGCAGGAATGCAATAAAAAAATTCTGTACAAGAAAAGTTGTGTATGAGCCAATCATTATGAACTCACCATGCGCCATGTTGATTACGCGCATCAGTCCAAAGGTAACCGAAAGGCCTATGGCTGCAAGAAGAAGAATTGAACTGAGACTTATTCCGTTAAATAAAATTGTAAAAACTGTTTCCATAATGTTTGTCCATATAAGGGGGCGTTACGGGGGATTTCTCCCCCGTAGAGAGGGTCGCGACCAACGAAGTGGGCGCGCAGGGGGAGACCTCCCCCTCCTAGCTTTGAATTAAAGTCCGTTTGCCCAATCGTAAGTTAAGAGATAGGGATCCGGCTTTACAGCATTGCTAGTTGCCCAGACTTCATCGATAAGGCCAGTCTCGTTAATTTTTCCGATTCTGACAGGCTTGTAGATGTGCTGGTTTTCTTCGTCAAGAGTTACGTTTCCTTCTGGAGCGGCGAAGGTGATTCCCTTTGCGCTTGCCTTTACTTTTTCTACGTCGAAGGAACCAGCCTTTTCGCAAGCCATTGCCCAGATGTGAACGCCAATGTAACCTGCTTCGATTGGGTCGTCTGTTACACGCTTTTCGCCATAAGCCTTTTTGTAGGCTGCAACGAAGGCATCGTTTTCTGGAGTCTGTGTTGTCTGGTAGTAGTTCCATGCAACATAGTGTCCCTTAAGGTTTTCAATTCCAACACCGCCAACTTCCTCTTCTGCAATTGAGAAGCTCATTACCGGAATGCTTTCTGCTGTAATGCCGGCGTCTGTAAGCTGCTTGAAGAAAGCAACGTTTGAGTCGCCGTTAAGAGTGTTGATGATGCAGTCTGGCTTTGCGGCCTTAATCTTAGAAACGATTGTGGCAAAGTCTGTATGCCCCATTGGGGTATATTCTTCACCAGCTACGCTTCCGCCAAGGTATGCAAGCTGAGCCTTTATGATTTTGTTTGCAGTGCGAGGGAATACATAGTCGCTTCCTACGAGGAAGATGTTCTTTCCGAACTGCGCTGCACAGAAATCAACTGCGGGAACTGCCTGCTGGTTTGGAGCTGCACCCATGTACATGATGTTTGGGCTCATTTCCATTCCTTCGTACTGGACAGGGTACCAGAGAAGTGCACCTGTTTCTTCTACAACCGGCTTTACTGCCTTGCGTGATGCGCTTGTCCAGCAGCCAAAGATTGTTGCTACCTTGTCGTTCTGGATAAGCTTCCTTGCACGCTCTGCAAAAATCTGCGGTTCTGAAGCACCGTCTTCCTGTACAACTTCTATCTTTCTTCCCAATACGCCGCCCTTTGCATTTATTTCGTTTATTGCAAGAAGCTCTGCATCCCTAACGGAAGTTTCTGAAATTGCCATTGTTCCGCTCAAGGAATGAAGGATTCCAACCTTTACGGTTTTATCTCCCCCGCTTTTTGAGCAGGAAGAAAGTCCGTAGATTCCCGCGGCTGCAATAAGTGCGCCAACCAATAAATTTGTCTTTTTCATAGTGTTCCTCCAAAATATTTTTATATAAAAAAAAGGCATCTGCTTTCTCTGCCAGCACAAGAAAACAGACGCCTTTGTCTTATTTGTTTAACTTACTTTTTTTATTAAGCAGCCTTTTATGAAACTGCCTTTCTTTTTTGCCACACACTGTGCATCATAAAAACTATGAGGCCGCTTGCCAGGATTATTATTCCCAGAATTGTGTCCTCAAGGCTTATGTCAAAAAATCCTTCGCCTTCAAGAACAGAAGCTATTCCGTCCATGCTCCACATAAGGCTTGCTGCCCAGAACATGAGCATGGCCATGAATACGCTTTTGTAGTCTCCTCCGCTTTTTTTCTTCATAAGGAATGCAAGTGTAAAAGCGGCTGCTGTACATGCTGTAATTATCAAACACATCAGAGCGCCCCCGTCAAGTTTTGTTTTATGCCCGCCTTTTTTGCCAGATGGGAGACTATCTCAAAGCCGGCCCACGCAAGGGTTACTATTGCCGCCATGGAAACTCCAACCGTTGCCATTTCGTGAAGCATTTCAGCTATGTCTTTCGGATTCCTCATTGCCGTAAGAAACGGTGGGTAAAGAACCACTTCGCCGTGGTAGATGTGCTCAATGGCAAGAAGAAAGCTTCCGCCGTAAAGCATGTTTTCCAGATGCCCCAGCCTTTCTTTAAGTGCTGATTCTGCATCTTTTTTGAATGCAATTTTTTTTGCGACTGAAAGGATTATTCCTTCTGCAAGCGGAATTGTAAAACACGCCATGATTTTCCTCCTTGATGGCCGCATACCAAAAAAAAATGGAGCCGCCTTTTTGGACAGCCCCATTGCTTAGTCTTGAACAAACCATATTTTGTTTTTGAAAAATAGTCAATTATAAAAAATAGAACTTTAGTCTACTTTTTAATCGTTTTGGTTCATTTGCGATGTAAAAATAAAATTCAAAAGCTGGGATCTGGAACTTACGCCAGTCTTGTTGAAAATATTGTATACATGTTTTTTTACGGTTGAAACAGAAATGGAAAGCTTGTCACTGATTTCTGCATTTGTCCTCCCATCTATTACTTCTGCAAGAACTTCTGCTTCCCGGCGCGAGAGTTTGTTTTTTTCACTGTATATGGATAAGAGCTTTTTCTTTGCTTCTTCCCATTCAGAATTTTCAGCCATGGGAATCCTCCTTGGAACTGTTCCAAAAATAAAAAAAGGAGCAGCGAAAATATCACTGCCCCATTGCAACTTACGGGGGCAATGTATCATTAAAAAAAAATTCTGTCAATGTATTGACAATTTTTTTTGAATTTTGTATAAAGAACTCATCTAAGGCAAAGGCGTCGAAGAAATAACTCTTCGGCGCTTTTTTTTATTCAGGCAGTTGGGCTTTGGCTTTTGCTGCCTAAATAAAATTGCAAACATGATGGCGATGATGTCGGACAGTGTACGGTGCATGCAACTCGGTGCACAGAGAAAGTACACAGTGTACTGTCTGATTTCATCGCCGTTTTTTTTGGAGGTTTTATATGAGTGAAGTTTGGAGTGTGTGGTTTCTAATTGGAGCGGCACTGGTATTCTTTATGCAGTGCGGCTTTGCTATGGTCGAAACAGGTTTTACAAGGGCAAAGAATGCAGGAAACATCATAATGAAAAACTTGATGGACTTCTGCATTGGAACCCCAATGTTCATGCTGCTTGGCTTTGGGCTTATGATGAGCGAAAATTATTTCTTTGGCTTGATTGGTAAGCCAGACATGCAGCTGTTTACAAACTTTGCGGGAGAAGGCAAGGACTGGTCAAGCTTTGTCTTTAACCTGGTCTTCTGCGCAACCGCTGCAACAATCGTTTCCGGTTCTATGGCAGAGCGCACAAAGTTCAGCGCATACTGTATTTATTCAGCAATTATTTCTGCTGTAGTATACCCGATTGAAGCTGGCTGGGTATGGAACCCACAGGGCTGGCTTGTTGGACTTGGCTTTGTTGACTTTGCAGGTGGAGCTGCCATTCACTCTGTTGGCGGTACTGCTGCCTTGATTGGCGCAATCTTCCTTGGACCCCGCATTGGCAAGTATGAATACGACAAGAGCGGAAAGGTAACAAAGGTTCACGCAATTCCTGGCCACTCACTCACATTGGGTGCACTTGGAACATTCATCCTTTGGTTCGGCTGGTACGGATTCAACGGTGCGGCTTGTACACAGCTTCTTGGAGTTGGCGGTCTTGCAGCTGTATTCACAACTACAACAATCGCTCCTGCTGTTGCCTGCTGTACAACAATGATTTTCACTTGGCTTAAGAACGGTAAGCCTGATGTTTCCATGACACTCAACGCATCTCTTGCTGGTCTTGTTGCAATCACACCTACATGCGCCACTGTAGACGCACTTGGCGCAAGCATCATCGGTATTGTTTCCGGCATCATCGTAGTAGTGGTCGTTGAGTTCATAGACCTTAAGCTTCACATTGACGACCCGGTTGGTGCTGTTGCAGTTCACCTTGCTAACGGTATCTGGGGTACTTTGTCAGACGGTTTGTTCAACGTAGAAAGCGGTGTATTCTATGGCGGCGGAGTAAAGCATCTTGGCGTACAGTGTCTTGGCGAGTTCACAATAGTTGCTTGGACAACAATCTGTATGCTCATCACATTCACTCTTATCAAGAAGCTGCATGGTCTCCGTGCAAGCCGCGAAGAAGAAATCATCGGTCTTGACAAGCTTGAGCACGGCATTGATTCTAGCTACGCTGGATTCATCATGGCTCCACAGGTTCTTGGCGGAGAAAGCACATCTCAAGAAGCAAAGATTCCTGTAGACAAGGCTGTTCCTGTTGCAAAGGCAAGTTCACGCCCGGATGCAAAGTTCCACATGGTTACAATCATTACACGCCAGAGCAAGTTCGACGAGCTTAAGGCTGCAATGAATGATATTAATGTAACAGGCATGACGGTAACAAACGTACTTGGTTGCGGACAGCAGCACGGAAACGTCCAGAAGTACCGCGGTGTAGAAATGGATATGACTTTGCTTCCAAAGATAAAGGTAGACATTGTTGTTAGCGAAGTACCTGTAGAACTGGTTGTTACAGCTGCTAAGGAAGTTCTTTACACAGGCCACATCGGAGACGGAAAGATTTTCGTGTACGACGTTCAGAATGTTGTAAAGGTAAGAACCGGAGAAGAAGGCTACGAAGCCTTGCAGGACTAAGGGAAAGATTGGGTAATAGCATCATGTCATTACCGGGCTAGACCCGGTAATCTGCTTAAAAAGATTCCCGGGTCTAGCCCGAGAATGACATGTGTTTGTAAAACTCAAAAAACAAAAAGCCGGACATCCTTCCTTTTTCAGAAAGAGTGCCCGGCATTTTTATTCGCAAGCGATTAAATTATTTTGTTGCGTCAATAGGCTTCATGCTTGTCATGTAAGCGCGGAGCTTCTTTCCAACAGATTCAATCGGGTGGTTGCGGATAGCGTCGTTAACCTTTACAAGAACAGTGTTTGGAACTGAATTTGTCTTTACGCTAAGGCCCTTACCAATGTCTTCTGTAGTAACCTTGTCCATGAATTCCTTCTGGAGAAGAGGAACACATGCGCGTGCAAAGAGGTAGCAGCCGTATTCTGCGGTGTCGGAAATAACCTTGTTCATCTCGTAGAGGCGGCGGCGGTCAATCAGGTTTGCAATAAGCGGAACTTCGTGGAGAGATTCATAGTATGCGCTTTCCGGCTTAATACCTGCGCTTACCATTGTCTCGAATGCAAGTTCGCATCCTGCCTTTATAAATGCAACAAGAAGGATTCCCTTGTCAAAGTATTCCTGCTCGTCAATTTCTTCCGTACCTTCTGCTTCTGTCTCAAAAGGAATCTTTGCATAGCTTTCGCGCCATTCGTGAAGGTTCTTGTCTCCGTTTGCCCAGTCCTTCATCATTGTAGAAGAGAACTCTCCGCTGATGATGTCGTCCATGTGCTTCTGGAAGAGTGGAGTCATAATCTTCTTGAGTTCAAGAGAAAGCTCGTTTGCGCGGATTTTTGCAGGGTTAGAGAGGCGGTCCATCATGTTTGTAATGCCACCCCACTTGAGGGCTTCGCTGATTACGTTCCAGCCGTGCATAAGAAGCTTAACTGCATAGCCTGGCTTTATTCCGTTCTGAACCATCTTGTCGTAAGAAAGGATTGTTCCTGCCTGGAGAAGACCACAGAGAATTGTCTGCTCGCCCATAAGGTCGCTCTTTACTTCTGCAATAAAAGAAGATTCAAGAACACCAGCTGTTTCGCCGCGTTCTGCACAAGCGAGGGCCTTTGCAAGAGTCATGCCGCGTCCTTCAGGATCGTGTGCCGGGTGAACGGCAATAAGTTCAGGTACGCCAAAACCGCGGAGGTATTCAGCGCGAACTTCTGTACCCGGACCCTTTGGAGCCATAAGGAATACAGTAATGTCATCGCGAATCTGTTCGCCTTCTTCAATCATGTTAAAACCGTGGCTGTACCAGAGAGCTGAACCCTTCTTCATGTACTTCATAAGGTTCTGTACAACTTCGTGGTGCTGCTTATCCGGAGTAAGGTTTCCAACAACGTCTGCTGTAGGGAGGAGTTCTTCGTAAGTTCCTACTTTAAAACCGTTTTCTGTTGCGTTCTTCCATGACTGGCGCTTGGATTCGATAGCTTCCTTGCGGAGGCAGTAAGAAACATCCATGCCAGAGTCGCGCAGGTTAAGACCCTGGTTCAAGCCCTGAGCACCGCATCCTACGATGACGATTTTCTTTCCCTGAAGGGCTTTTGTTCCGTCCTTAAATTCTTCACGTGCCATCTGGCGACAGTGACCAAGTTCCTGGCGAGCAACGCGCCACGGGATTGAGTTAAAATAGTTCTGACCCATTTTCTACCTCTTTTCAGTTAGTTGGAGCTTCCTACCCACCCGCAGAATTAACCCGGTGGCAGTCAGCATTAGTCTTAGTATACATAATTATCTGTGTTGCGTAAAGTGCGATGTTTGCAATGTTGTGTTGCATAAAACGCAATGTGTCTTTTTCAATATAAGTCTTTAGGATGCAGTATTTTGGACGGCAGTTTATTTGCTCTACCATTCATTCCCTGGCTAATCCGACATCTTGCCATTTTTTACTGCTGGTAACAAGGAGCGCCATGGAGGGCGCGTCATATCTTAGCAAAATATCTGGCGTGTTTTTGCAGAAAACACGGTAGTAAAAAATGGCAAGGAGGCCATTTTTTACGGGCTTTCCGGGGTTCCGGCCTTCGCCTCCATTGCTCCACTTCGTTCCGCAACGGCTACGCCGCCCCTCCAATCCCGCGTAGGTTGCTTTGGCCTACGGCTTTGCAAACAGGGGAGGATTTGTTTTTTTCTATAATATTATGCTATAATCCAGCTAATAAGGAAAGTTTTAGATGATTTTTACGATTATAATTCTTTTTATACAAATAATGAGTTTGTTTTTGACTGGTTTCCTGTGGACAGCCTTGTTAACAGGCCTTGAAATAGGTTCTATAATTGTTTTTGTGGTAGTAATGTCCGTTATGTTTTCTGGACTAGCCGGTTTTTTGCTTGCTCTAATAAATAGGAAACTGTTTTCAATAAAAATGTGGAAATGTATTTTGAATATTGTTCTGTGCTCATTTTTAATTCTCTTTTCATTTTTTCTTGCGGTTGGAGAAAGTAGCATATTTGATTCTGTATCAAGTTTTTTTCAGCATTTATGGATTCTTGTTTTTCATGCTAAGCATGATCCGCTTGGTATATTGGTCTTGGGATTTATAAATTTACCTATCATGTTTTTTGTTGTGCCAATTTCTTTTTATATAGGAGATTGTCTGTTAAAGAAAATGAGGAAAGTTTGAGATATGACCCCACCGTTAAAGAAGTTGATGATATGTTTAACAGGTTTCTTTCTGTTTTCCTGTTCGTCGGCCTCCAGAAAAGTTATATGGAGAGATTACAGGAAGAATAAGACAAATGAAACAATAAAAATAGGCTTGGCAAAAGATTTTTATGGAAAAATTCATAAGGTAAAGCTGACTGCTAATAAAACAAAAAGTTTTTCTGCAAACCAAGATGACTTCATAATTTCTCAAGAAGCTACCGCAGATTCATTCTCGTATTGTTTTCAATATCCTGTTGCATTTTTGATGACTTGCGATCTTGAGGTATTCCTTTTTGACGATTTTGAAATAACTAAAACAGAAGATGGATACAAATTAAATCCGCAAGATGACGTCTTGGCATATTATGTTAATGATTTTGACGAGCATGAAAAGACAAACTTTACATATATCTCAAAGGATTCAAACATAGAAAAGAAAAAGAAGATAGAAGTCTCAAAAATAGAAAATATTTTAAATGAAATAGAAAATGGAGACTGTTACTATGAAAGTACTCTTACAAAAAATCCAGAACAAGAAATTCATGATTTTGGTTATATTGTAAAGAGCAAGACATTAAACAAGCCAATTTGGGTAACGGTGCATGAGTTGTAGAAAAATGATAGACATGAAAAAACTTATAATGATTTGTACGGCTGGCATTTTAATTGCCTGCTCACTATTTGTTTCCTGTTCTTCCCTAAAGAATACAGGGCTAAAATTTTCTATGGTTCATGCGCTGGCCTTGTTTAAGGATGAGGAATATGAAAATGCATTGGAGGAATTGAATTGTATTTTGGAGGATAATCCTGGAAACGAAAAAGCCCTTTCTTTGCGTGCCGAAACATATTTTATGCTAAAAGATTATAAGAGTGCATATAATGATTGTGTGCAATTGGTTAAAAAAAATCCAAAGCCTGAATATTTAATTCATAAGGCAGAAACAGAGCGTGAGTTGGAAATGTATGCGGATGTCATAGAGGATTGCAAAAAAGTTTTGTCTTATGATGGTATTACAGACGGAGAAGCCTTTGCTTGTTGGAACCTGCTTTCCGTTTCTTATTCTGAATGCGAAATGTATGAAGCATCGTTAAAGTATTATGATTTGGTTTTGGAAAAATATAAGCACCCGGAAGTTTATTATGAAAGGGCGCTTTCTTATTTACATCTAAGTAATTTTGAAAAAGCTCTTGCAGATTTTGAGAAGTCTATAGAACAGGCTTCCAAGTGTTCCAAAGAGTATCAGCAAAATTTTTATAGCGATGATTTTTATTATTATTACGGAGCCTGTCTGCTGGGTTCAAAAAAAATCAAAGAAGCTCTGACTAGTTTTAAGAAAATACAAGATGTTGGCTCTTATTCAAAACTAAATGAATATATTCAGTTTTGCGAAAAAAACAAATAGAAGGTAAAAAGCAAGGAGAGAAAATGACATTCACAGTATTTGGTAAAGAAAGAATCGAAAAACTGCTTCTAATCGATATTTTAGGTGCATTGGAAGCGTTAAAAAATAAGAAGATAACTATTAATGAAAGCGAAACAAATATTTTTACACCATATACTTTTTTTACATTGAAGAAAAAAGGTATCAATAAAAAAATAATCAATTTAATTCATGAAGGCTGCGAACTTGAAGATGTAGAATCCTTGCGCCCGGAAAAATTGGATGAAGTTATCGAAGAATTAAAACAACGGACCTTAAATCTCTTGGGTGAATACGAAGAAGATAATAAACAAATATGGGTTCAAATTGATGATGTAAAATGATTATGGAAAAAGAGTGTAAGAAAAAAATATGAGAAATAAAAGTTTTATAATAATTACTGCTATAAATATTGCTGCCCTTATTATCTTGTCGCCGTTTTTCCTTGCATCGTGCACGGAATCAAAAATAACCATGCGGCTGGGGTCAAATGTTTATGATAATATTTGCATTATAATAAGCGGTAATACTGTTGCCTTTCCTAAAGATTTTAATTATCTGTTAGGCAAGCAATCAGAAGGGTTTGATTATGAATTGGAATTGAAAGGAAAAATTGATTCAAAAGAGAAAGTGATTAGGTGCAATAATCAAATAGAATTTGTAGTTTTTATTTATACAAAAAATACTTTGTCAATTGGTTATAATGGACAGATCTTTAATTTTGTAAGGGTTAAGGATGAATAGGTTGGGGGCAAAATGACAATAATAAGATCCCGTATTTTACAAATTTTACTAATGCTTGTGTCTATTGCTGGCTTTGCATTTGCGGTTGTATCCTTTTTGTGTATAGAAGATGATAAATATTTCTGCATAGCAGACGGACTTTTTCTAGGATTTTTATTCTTGGCGGTTTCAACAAGTCATGTTGAATATAATGATGATATAATATTCTATAAGTTATGGGTGCTAAAAAAACAAATATATATAAGGGAAATAAAAGAGATAAATTATGGTTGGATGTCCAGTCAGTACATGCTCTATGATGGTCAGAATATGTTTTGGCTGCCAGCATTATGGACTAAAAAGAAAGTAAAAAAAATGTTTGAGCATATAAAGTGTATAAATCCTAATGTACAAATTAATGTTAGCATTTGATTGAAAAAGCTAAGGAAATAAAAATGATAAAAAGTATATTCCAAACTATGGTACTGAATAAAAAAGGCATGAAAAATATTTGTTCAATTAAGGAAAAAGTGTTTGCAATTTTTTTTCTTGTTACAAATATATTGTTCCCAATCCTCTTTTGTGTGAGTGTTGGGTTCATTACAAAAAAGTATGCGGTAATTGAATGTTTTTGGATTTCTGTTTCAGAAATAAAGAATACAATTTTCTTTAACTTGCTATTATATTGCTTCTTGCTTGCGGCTTTCTATATACAGAACAAATCTAAAAAGTATTTTGGACTATTGTTTAAGAATATAGTAGCGATGAATTTTGTTTATCCAATTTTTTCTGCAATGGAATATTTTTTACAAAATGTCATTTTTAGCATACTTGCTATTTTGTACTATATTGGATTTACAATACTCTTCCTTAAAACCAATATTGTAGATGAAAATTTAACAGCGGGCAAACAGAAAGTTTGTATAATTTTCTCGTTTATAATTATGCTGGTTGTATATGGATTTGTATACAAATTACTGCTGATGAACTAAAATGTAGTAATACAAATATTGAGGTGTGAGCTTATGAAACGAATTTATTTTAGCATAATTCTTTTTCTTGCTTTTGCAGTGTTTTTAATAGGGTGCGTATCAAACGATTTGCCATGTGAGAAAAAGCTGCAACCAAGAAAATTGATGAATCATGATGATTTTGCGGTTGGAATTGATGCCGTTGCACAAGGGACATATAAAAGCGAATTTGAATATATGACATTTTCATGGAACGATAATAAAATTTACAAAGACATACGAATTGTGGAATCAGATGGAAAAAGTATTGTCATATATCACGATGCGGATAGGGGAGACGACTTTTTTGTACTTCTTGAAAATGATGCATATTTGTCTTTTGTTAAGGAATTTCGGTCAATTCTTGAACTTCATACGGTATCTGAATATCTTCCCGAGGAAACATCGGGCTATAACTCTGGCATAGAGTCTTTTTTAATACGCTTTGCCGGGAATGGCGTGCATGATGGTGCCGTAGTGGAGGCAAATCTGGCAATGTTGAAAACAGATGATTATCGATATAGACTTCGACAGTTGTTTGAAAATCTTTCTAGCAAAATTCAGGCAGGGGCAATGCAATGAATGCAAGAAAACTTTTAATTTCTTCTTTGCTTGTGCTTGTAACACTTGTTGCAGGTTGTAAACCGGTATCTTTTGAAATAAAAAATATTGAAGCTAAAGATAATACTCTTATACTTACACTGGAATCATCAAATGGAAAGTTGCCGTGTATTCAAAGTATAGATATTGCTTTTTACACGACAAAAAAATTTTTGGTTTGGGAAAATCCGAATATTTCTGTTGAATGTAATCAAGACACAATGAAAGTTGCTGTCCGGTGCGAAGAAAAGTTGTTGGTGGAAAATGATTGGGCAGTAATCTGTGTTGACTTTGGAGGAATAAAGCTGTATGCAGATGTTAGTATAGAGAAAAACGACGGATGCTTTATTTTTACATTGTTCAAAAAACAATGTTTTCGACATTTGCTATAAATGTAAAATGGGGAATAATTATGGATAAGGATTTTGAAAACGAAAATGATTTGGAAAAAGAAGATAAGAATAAGTATTTTGGACGCAGGGTTGCAATTACCGGCGGAATTATCATCGGTGATTTGCTTTTTATATTAAACTTGGCAGGAATAAAAATAACAGCTTTGTTGATTATTGTTCATGTTTTAATTGGTGGCTCTGTTTTTGTAATTTTAGCCTATTATTTAAATTATATACGTAAGAAGGGGAATAAAATAGTAGTGCCTATAATTAACACAATATTACTAATAAGTTATATTTTAATGTTTGTTCTAATGTTTTTGATTTCAAAAAACAATAAGAATTAGAATAATTAGTAAGAGCGCAAGTATATTTTGTTATGAAAATACATGGTATAAATTCTTGCATAAATGACTAATCGGGAGAAATGTTTATGATAAAAAAAATTATTTATTTTGCAATATTTGTGATGGCTTTATTTTCTTTTGTGAGTTGCAAGCGTAAAGGTTATTATACGGACTTTCACTTTAAAATACGCATATACAAGGATTTTGAAAAAGAGGTTGCTGATACAATGACTTTTTATTCCAACGGCAGTTATTCAGATATTCCTATTGTGTCTGATTTTTATATAAAAAGGTCTCAGCAATAAATAACTCACAAGTTTCAGGAGGGGTGAGGAGTGTTGAATCTGGAAAATTTTTTAATGCTAAAGTAAAAGATGAATGGAGTACATGGTAATGGAATTAACTATTAATGATAATAATAAGATAAATGATAAATTCTTGTTGGTTTTAATAATTGGAATTTTAAATTCAATAAGAGAAAAGGTAATTTCAATAGATGAGGCTGAAAAAATATTATTTTTACCTGGTTATGTTGATGACTTAAAAAGAATAGGAATAGATAAACAAATCGTAAAAGTAGTTGAGTTTTGTTGTGAGTTAGAAGATATATCAGATATTGTTCCTGAAAAATTTGAAACTGAACTTAATAAAATCATTGATATGGCTATAAACCTGTTAAAACAATATCCTGAAGAAAAAAAGAATATTGGTTATTAACAAAGTTCCAACCCTAATGGAGAGCCATGACCTTTTTGCGGACTTTTGCAAATAGAGCCTAGCCCCGATTGGAGCACCGCCGGAGGCGTTCTGGAGGGAGGGAGCGGAGCGAGCGAGTGGAAGAATGGAGCGAAAGCGGAAGTGCGCAAAGCGGGGAAAAACGCCCTCCATGTCGTTTTTCCCCATGAGTTTTCTTACGAAAACTCACTCGTCTTGTATGCTAATGAATGACGCGCCGTCCGTGGCGCTAATGGTTTTAGAAAAACGACATGGGGTTGACCGGCATGTAGAGCCGGGCACAGTAATAAGAGGAGTGTGCTCCAGAATAGTATAGAAGAAAAAACGAATGTTGACCAAATGGAGATTTTTTTGTAGAATTAATTTTGTAAAAAGTTGTAAAACTTGTGCGTAAAACACTTGCGCAAATCCCCTAAAAATTTACTTTAAGGAATGAACGCTATGAAAAAAGAGCTTTACGATTCATTTAAGAAAATTTGTGTGCAGGCAAAGGAAATCTCCGACATGCCTGAACTTTCCCCCGGTCAGATTGACAGAATTTTTCTTCATGTGAGCAATTCGGATATGGAAACGACAATCCGCACAATTTCGCACGCATATCACATGATAAAGACGGAGCTTGAAGACAAATAGGGCAGGGCTTTTGCTCTAGTCTGCCAGGTTTGACTTTAGCACTTCAAGATTTTTCCTCATTGCGTTAAGGTAGGATTCCTTTGTTTGCAGGGTGTCGCTGTCTGTGCCGTCTTTGCCAAAGGGACCTGTAACTGCCGGGTCGAGTTCCTGTACTTTGATTCCTGTCTCGTTTGCTATAACTTCTGCGGCGGATGATGAATACTGGGGTTCTGCAAAGAGCATTGGCACTTTTGAGCCTTTTGTCTTGGCATCTTTTATGAGGGCGACCAAATCTGCAAGTTCGCGCGCGCTGGGTTCTGTTCCGGGTTCACGTTCAACTACTGCCACTGTGTTAAGGCCGAATTCACTTGAAAAATATGGGAAGGCTTCGTGGAAGGTGATTACGCTTTTGCCTTTTAGTCCTTCTAGTTCTGAATGCATGGTGTCGGAAAGTTCTTGTATTTTTTCTGCGTAGGAAGTGGCGTTTTTTTCGTAGGCGGAGGCATTTTGCGGGTCGAGTTTTTTTAGTCCTTCTGCTATTTGTTTTACTTGCCAGATTGCTCCGCTTGGGCTTACCCAGATGTGGGGGTTTTCTTCTATTAAATTGTAGCCTTGGGATGCGATGATTGTGCTGTCTTTTTTTGCTTCAAGGGCTTTTTCTAGGAAGTCTTCCATTCCGGCTCCGTTTGCAACAAGGATGTCGCATTTTTCTATGGCCTGCATGTCTTTTGTTGTTAGCTGGTAGTCGTGCAGGCAGCCTGTGTTTGCGGGGGCTATCATGGAAACTTCTGTGTTTGTGCCTTCCGTTATGTTCAGGAGCATTACGTAGAGGGGGTAGAAGGTGGCTAGGATTTTTGTTTTGTTTTGTTCTGGGGCTTGGGCTTCATTTGTGGAGTTTGTGGTATTCGCGGCGGCTTGGGGTGTGGCTTGTTGGCTGCCTTTTTTGCATGATGTGAGGCTTGGCATAAGGATTAGCGCTAGGAATGCCGTTGCGATGAGTGTTTTTGTAAAAGATATGGGCTTTTTTGCTTTGTTTTTGTTAACGAAAATCATGCATTGACCATAGTTTAAATTTTGCTTTGCGTCAATGGGGAGGTTTGGGGGATTTTTTTACGCATTTGTGTCAGATTCTGAATTTCTT
>DFJV01000050.1 GCA_002373205.1 Treponema sp. UBA3662 | reverse complement strand
CCCCACTGCTTTGCAAGCCATGAGCCGTAGAAAACGTAGCCAATGAAAAGCAAAACGATTGCAGCAATAATAATCAATAATGCTGTCATTTTCATCTCCTCCTCAAGAGATTTAGAAGCAGCTTCAAAAGTATCATCCTAAGCTTGCCAAAGAATCCCAGCATGACTTTTGAAACAGCCTCTTAAGTTTTTTTATAGATTGCAAACAAGCTTCTTTAACGGCTTGCCCAGTCTGTTTGTGACCGTCTTGCCAGTGGAAACTTCGTATGCCAATGCCCTAAAATTGCTCCAGCCATGAAAGCCAAACAGATAAGACTTATAATGCTTAAGCTTTTTTACAAGGCTGAATGAATTTTCTTCTATTGTATTGCAAATAATTATTAGAGTAACGTCGGAATTGCGGTGGTTAGAGTCCGGTTTTACTTTGGAAAGACCGTCAGACCAAGCCGCCTCCGCCAATTCATTTACTTTTTGCTGATTAAGGTTCTCTTCGCTGGCGATGTAAACAAATTCATTTGAATCAATCTGGGCAATCTGCGCCGCTTTGACTAAAAAATACTGCTCGTTGTGCATATTAAAAGTCGCCTGGGCTGCAAACGGCGGCAAAACACCTTCAGTTTTTACGTCATAGTAGCTGCCAAAAGAGCGCAACAACGAATCCAAAACACCTTTGTTATCCATCGTAGTTTAAGTATATTCAGTATTATTAAAGTCGTCAAGATTGTGCAGCACTTTCCCACGGAAATCAATTTTCATAAAATGTGGTGACAGGCAACAAAAAAAGGGGATTACAGCAAAGTGCAATCCCCCAATCAGCCAGTAATTATCATAAAGAACCTGTCATGCCGAACTTGATTCGGCATCTCTTTACGTTATATTGACTTTAGACTCTGAGTCAAGTTCAGAATGACGTAAAGTTAATGGCATTGGTTGCTTTATTCCTCATCCTTAGGCTTTCTGCTTGCAAGAATGTTTGCATAGATTGCGCCGGAAATATTGTGCCATGTGCTAAATACTGCACCCGGAATGGATGCCAGCGGGTACTGTGCAAAGTGAGAAACAGCAAGAGATGTTGCAAGACCAGAGTTCTGCATACCAACTTCAATAGAAAGCGTGCGGCTCTTCTTTTCTCCCCTGCGCAAAAGCTTTCCTGCCCCGTAGCCGGAAGCATAGCCCAAGAGGTTGTGCAAAATTACCACAAGATAAATAATTGGGCTTGTAGACAAAAGCTTTGCAGACGTTGCAGAAACAACAGACGCCACGATTGCAACAATTGCGATTGTAGAAATAAGCGGCAAAACCTTAACAGCCGCCTGGGTAAACTTAGAGAAGAAGCGGTTAATAATCAAGCCCAACACAATCGGAACAAGAACAACCTTTACAATAGAAAGGAACATACCCAAAACATTAACGTCTACACTTGTGCGAAGATAAACCCATGTAAGGAAAGGCGTAAGCAAGGGAGCAAAAAGAGTGGAAACAGCCGTCATACCAACGGAAAGCGGAACGTCGCCCTTTGCCATGTAGGTCATTACATTGGAAGAAGTTCCTCCAGGGCAAGTACCAACAAGCATTACGCCAACTGCAAGCTCTGTAGGCAAATTAAAAGCCTTAATCAAAAGGAATGCAATAAGAGGCATAAGGATGAACTGAGCAAAAAAACCAATGATAATATCAAGCGGTCTGCTGAACACAACCTTAAAATCACTCGGCTTAAGGGTAAGACCCATTCCAAACATTACAATTCCCAAAAGCCAGTTAATGGAACTTGTCTTAATCCAGTTGCATGACTGGGGAACAAAGAGCGCCAATGCCGCAACCGCAATTACAATCAGAGCCATCAGTTTGCTGACGGTCGTAGAAATTTTTTCAAGCAATTTTAACATGAAATTCCTCTTTTTAATTAAAATTGCCGTATTCTAACACTGCTAAATATTTTTGTAAATATAGCTCCTAAAAATCATCCGGGGGTTGCCCGCCAAAGGAGTGCCGGGCTTTTCGGGGTCGCTTGAAACTTCGTTGCAAAATCCGGCTTTCGCCTACATTCGCGGCAAACCGCGAACGCTTCGCACCCCTACAATCCCTACCCCGTCTGCAAACAATCACACCTTGTCAAAAGCCTGGCTCAAGTCTGCAATAATATCTTCGTAGTGCTCTGTACCGATTGAAAGGCGTATCGTTGACTGGCTAATACCCTGGTCTGCAAGCTCCGCATCGTTAAGCTGGCTGTGGGTCGTGCTAGCCGGATGAATCACAAGCGACTTTACGTCCGCAACATTAGCAAGCAAACTAAAAATCTTAAGGTTGTCAATGAACTTCCATGCAGCCTCTTTACCGCCCTTAATCTCGAACGTAAAGATTGAAGCTCCTCCGTTGGGGAAGTACTTCTGGTATAGAGCGTGATCCGGATGGTCTGCAAGAGAAGGATGGTTCACCTTAGAAACCTTTGGATGATTCTTAAGGAATTCAACAACCTTCTTTGTGTTTTCAGCGTGGCGTTCAAGGCGAAGAGACAGAGTTTCTGTTCCCTGCAAAAGAAGGAAGGCATTGAACGGAGAAATTGCCGCACCCTGGTCGCGAAGAAGAATTGCGCGGATGTAGGTTACAAAAGCTGCTGGTCCTACTGCATCTGCAAAAGAAATACCGTGGTAGCTTGGATTGGGTTCAGCAATAGGTGCATACTTGCCGGATTTCTTCCAGTCAAACTTGCCGGAGTCAACAATTATACCGCCAAGAGTCGTTCCGTGGCCGCCAATAAATTTTGTAGCAGAGTGAACAACAATGTCTGCCCCGTGTTCAATCGGACGGATAAGGAATGGAGTTCCAAAAGTGTTGTCTATAACAACCGGAAGACCATGCTTGTGTGCAAGAGCCGCAATGGCATCAATGTCCGGAATGTCGGAATTGGGATTGCCAAGTGTTTCAAGATAAACAGCCTTTGTGTTGGGCTTTATTGCCGCCTCTATTTCCGCAAGATTGTGGGCATCTACAAAAGTGGTCTCCACACCGTAAAGCGGCAAAGTGTGAGCAAGAAGATTGTAGCTTCCGCCGTAAATTGTCTTCTGTGCAACAATGTGATCTCCCTTCTGAGCAAGAGCCTCAATCGTATAGGTAATTGCCGCCGCACCGCTTGCAACCGCAAGAGCCGCAACGCCGCCCTCAAGAGCCGCAATGCGCTTTTCAAAAACATCCTGTGTGGAATTTGTAAGACGGCCGTAAATGTTACCGGCATCAGCCAAGCCAAAACGGTCTGCCGCATGCTTTGAATTGTGGAATACGTAAGAAGTAGTCTGGTAAATAGGAACTGCGCGTGAATCCGTTGTTGGGTCTGCCTGCTCCTGACCAACATGCAACTGTAATGTTTCAAAATGTAAATTTGCCATAGTTTTGCCTCTCTAATAAATAATAAATAAAATGGATAATTGGACTTGTTCGGAAACTCTTTTAGCGGCAACAGCACATGAGGCCATTCCTAAAATTTTCGCGGACTAACTTTTCAAAATAAATTTCCATAAACCGTAAACCTCCTGTGCCTAACTTTCTTTTCCTAGTGCTTTACTAGGTATATTGTCATGGTAATACACATTCCCTATAATGTCAATAGGTTTTTAGATTTTTTTTCTGTGGAACGTCAACGCCCCTTAGCTTGCCAGAAATCCCTGCCGTGTGCGATACTATTTTCCTAAAAAAATCGTCCAGCTTCTGATTAATATGCCCAAATAATACATAGCAATAATTACATACGCAATTATTCTCAACTTTTTGTTATTCGATACTCTTTCAATAAAAGCTGTATTTCTTATAGACAATAATAATATAAAAATTAATCCCATTGGAATTAGCTGTTCTTCCAAATATTTTATTACATCAAGCATTATGATATCTCCTATTGATTTTTATTTGTTCGAACTCAGGAACGCCAAAAATACAATCTATCCAGTAATTTCATCCATAATTTTCATATCGTTTATGTTCATAAAAACTTCGGCAACTCCATCATTAAAAACAATCATATATCTACCGTCATCTAATTCATAATATTTTTCTTCTGCTTTAGGATTTGAAAACTGATTCATGCGATGTTTTTTCTTTATTGTTTCAACTTCTGACTCAGAAGCTATTAACATATAACTCAAAGATGACAAATCAGATTCAGAATTACTAAAGAAAATTAAAATGTTTTTTTCGAGTAGGCGAAAGAATATTTCGTTTGTGCAATATATAGCATATCCTGTAGAGTTGTTATCACGTATAATTGCAAGATATTCCGATTTATTTTTGTATGCTCTTAAAAGTGGCATTGAACACTTATCCGTTAGATGTTCCGTATATTCAGTCCAGTTTTCTCTTCTTAAGAGTTCTTCAAAAACATCTTTGCTGATTAATTTGAAATCTATAATGGTATCATCATAGAGCTTAAGAATATATTTTTTTTCCATAACTACTGTCATCTTCTTTTTATATTCGAAATTATACTACCATAAAAAAAGGCAAGGCATCAATTTTTCTGCGGGACAAATGCCGCAAAAATAAAAATTCATCCGCCAATAATAGCAGCAACGTTTCCATGCAGGTAAAGCCGTATAAGACCGCAAACCACAAGATGCGCAGGATAGTAAATGTAGAAGAACCATTTCATAAAGCGCATTCTGCCGCGCTGACCGTTGTAGTTTTTCATGAAAGGCCAGACAATGATTACCCCCAGCTGAATAAAAGCGTAAACCTTGTCTATGCAGAAAAACCAGACGAGCGCGTAAAGCAAAACCCATTTTTCCATGTGAAGAATTTGCTTGGTAAGGTTTTCGCGGTGGATATAAATTTCCATGATTGCAAGGACTGCTATGCTTGACCAGTCGGCAGGAAAAGCGATTGCCGTAATCACAAAAACAAAGGCCGTCTTTTGCCAGCTCTTTAGAAAGTCCGCATCCAAAATGCAAAGCAGAACAATTCCCCATGCCAGCGCCCAGATAACACTTGTCTGGTTAAAAACCGTAGTCTTAAAAGGAAGAAACGGAATTCCAAAAGCAAAGTTGTATGCAAAGTGAGAAATAAATGCAAAGACAAAAAGCCTAGCAATGTATTTTTTTACGTTGCGTGTATGGGCATAACCTTGCGCACACATGAACCACATTGTTGGAGCCGTTAGCCTTCCAATAAGGTGCAGCAAAATAATCCACCAGTCATAGTTGTAGCCGGGCCAGATGACGCAGGTTAGGTGGTCAATGGTCATCGCAATAATTGCAAAAACCTTAAGCTGATTCCCCGTAAAGCCTTTAGACGTATCTTTAGATGTTTCTTCCATTATATTTCCCATTTTATGATTCAAAGTCCCGCGTAATATTCTTCATCCACTTGCCCCGCTTGTAGTGAATCACATTAAAAATCATCTTCTCCCATTCATCAACATAGAGAATCAGGTACACCACCAGGGGAGGCAAATGAAGCACGAATGCACAAAAAAATCCAAGTGGCACAGAAACTGCCCACATTGCAATTGCATCAAGAACAAAGCCCCACTTTGCATCACCGCCAGCACGGAAGACACCGCAAATCAAAACGGTGTTAATCGCCGCACCAAAAAGTGAAAGGCAGTTTATGTACAAAAGCGGCGTTAAGTAAAACCTTGCCTGCTCGTTCAAATCTGCAATCCTAAAAATAAGTGGCCGGCACAAGCCTAAAGCCACCGCACCTACGACACCGGCAAGAATAGTACTTTTTACAAGACGCGAAGCATTCCGCGAAACAAGCTCCATCTGGTTTGCCCCCATCTGCTTGCCAAGCACAATCGCTCCTCCGTAAGCCATGCCAAAGCAAAGAACACTGGCCAAATTGCGCACCACGTTAACAACGGAATTTGCCGCAACCAAATCAGAACCCAAATGCCCCATGATTACAGCATACGTAGCCCAGCCCGCACCCCACACGGCTTCGTTTCCAATAGCAGGAAGCGAATAATGCACAAAATCCCTTAGCAGCACTGCATTTTTCCTAAAAAGCGTTTCGAGCCCAAAATGAATTTCCCTTACACGCGCACACACAAGCACACAAACCAAAAGCTCAATAACGCGCGAAATAGTAGTAGCCAAGGCAACACCGCGCACTCCCAACTTTGGCATACCAAAAAGACCATAAATAAAAACCGCATTCAAACCAATGTTAAGCAAAAGGGCTGCGGTAGTAATCACGGTTACAGTCCTAACCCGCTCAATACTCTTTAGCACCGCCTGGTAAATCTGCGAAAAAGCAAGAATAAAAAATCCCACGCTCACAAACCTAAGGTATTCACTTCCAATAGAAATCAGGGGCAGCTCATCCGTAAAAATCTTCATCAGCAATCCTGGAACAAAAAAAGCTAACAAGGCAAAGACAAGCCCTATCGCTGCCGAAATCTTGCATCCAATACCAAAAATCGTTTCTATGGAATGAGTGTCCTTCTTGCCCCAATACTGAGCCGCCAGCATCACAACACCAGAAGAAAGTCCAATAAAAAACAAAAACAGAATGAACTGAATGTACGAAGCCAGATTCACCGCCGCAATTGCATCCTGCCCAACCTTGCCAAGCATTATCACGTCCGCCGAACCAACCGCCGCCGAAATCAAATTCTGCAGCGCAATCGGACCAACAATCGTAAACAGCGACTTAAAAAAATTCCGGGACTCTTCCCTCTGATCCAAAGATTTTTCAAAACCCATTCTCTGAATATAGCAATAATTTTATAGGCAATCAACTGCCGGAATGTCCGAGACCCTAATCTCTCATCATCAGTGCAATATGTTCTTGTAATTCAGAACTGAAGTCTGACAAGTCATCCATCGTAATGACTTTTTGGTTTATAAGAGAAACGATATTCCACTTGAGCATGCTGCGTTTCAATTCGCATACAACGCCAACTGATTTTTTTTCGCTGGCAAGGATTTTACTTGCCTTCCAAAAACGATCAGATTGCGTTTTGTTTTCATCGCTTAGTATTTTGATTATCTTCTGATTCAGCCTCGCCATGTAATTTTCCTGCCAATCGACAATCTTAACACGGAAGAGCTTCCAGTCTGATTCTTTGCATTCTGCCATCTTCATTTCCTCCAGCGCTTAAACAGCCCAGTTTCATATTTTCTACATTATACCACCATATCCTCTTTTCCGCCATTCATTTATTCTTACTCTTGCACCCGCTCTTGCCAAAAAAAATAAATTCTGAAAGAATTGTATCAAGTTTTTTGCCGCCCACAGAATGAGCATAAAAAATACAAAAGCTTATATAGGAAACAAATTAATATGGAAACAAAAAGGCTTATCTTGCGCAAATGGAAAGATGATGATGCAGAAGAATTGTACAAATACGCAAGCAATCCGGATGTCGGACCAATTGCTGGCTGGCCTCCCCACAAGAGCATAGAAGAAAGCCGTGATGTAATAAAAAATGTTTTAAATGGCAAAGAGGCTTATGCTATATGCCTAAAGGAAGACGGTAAGGCAATCGGCGCAATTGAACTAAAGCTTAACGGACACACAGACATGACCGAACGTGATGACGAGTGTGAACTTGGCTACTGGATTGGAAAACCTTTCTGGGGCTGCGGTATAATGACAGAGGCCACAAAAGAAATAATCCGCCACGCTTTCGAAGATTGCGGTATGCAAAAAATTTGGGTTGGCTATTATGAAGGCAACGAAAAGTCCAAGCGGGTTCAGGAAAAGTGCGGCTTTAAATTCCAGTGGAAGTCAGAAAATGTTGATGTCACACTGATGCATGAAAAGCGCAACGGATATGTAAGCCTTCTTACAAAAGAAGACTGGCTCAATTCTTTATAGAGAAAAGGCAAGGAGAAAAGATGGCGTCTACAAAAGAATATCTTGACTTTGTATTAGAGCAGCTTTCCCTGCTTGATCAAATAAGCTACCGTGCAATGATGGGAGAGTTCATCATATATTACCGCAAAAAAATCATCGGTGGAATTTACGACAACCGCTTTCTTGTAAAAAACATAAAATCTGCCGCAGAAAAAATGCCGGATGCCACGCTAGAAGTCCCCTACGAAGGTGCAAAGAAAATGCTCCTAGTAGAAGGCTTAGAAAACAAAGATTTTCTCCGCAAACTTTTTAATGCCATGTATGAAGAGGTTGCAAAGTCAAAATGATAAGAGAAGCAAACAAAAATGATCTAAATGCGCTGCTGGAGCTTTATTTGTACCTGCACGAAGACAGCATTCCAAATCAGGACGAGCACTTGGAAAATACCTGGAAGCAGATTATGGAAGACAAGAACCACCACCTAATTGTAAACGAGATAGACGGCAAGATTGTATCTTCCTGCGTCTGCGTAATCATCCCCAACCTAACAAGGAATGTAAGGCCATACGCTTTTGTGGAAAATGTAGTAACTCATGCAGACTACCGCAAAAAGGGATATGCAAGTGAATGCCTAGACTATGCAAGAACCATAGCAAAAAATGAAAACTGCTACAAAATGATGCTGCTTACCGGTTCAAAAAAAGCAGAGACCCTCCGCTTTTACGAAAATGCCGGCTACAACAGCAGCGACAAAACCGCCTTCATCCAGTGGCTATAGCTCCATCTTGCTAACCTTTGCCCGCTTGTCCAGCCAGTCGTCCACCAATTCCTTTGGAGCAAGAGGCATAGCTTCGTCTGCCCACTGCCAAGTCCAGTGCTGTATGGAATAAAGCTGGTTGCTTCTAAAACTCAAAATTATTCCGTCTCCATTGGGGCCAGGATTTTTCTTGTCCGGAACAATTGTCTGGTTTTCTCCCCAAATTCTGTTTTTTGCATAGCGGACAGCATAACCGTGCAAATGTATTTTATAGTCAAGATAATCAGCTTGGCACATGCAGCCAAAAGAACCCCGCGTCATTTTTCGGAAGTCATAATCCTTTGGAAGCTTAAAGACTTCTTTTGTCATCTGAATGTTTTTCATCTCTCCAAGCGAATAACGTCGGCTTGCTTTTTTTACAATATCCAGGGCATGCAGGTTCCAGTTGCCGTTGTCAAAAATAAGCTGCCAGGGTTGAACCATTCTTTTATAAGGCCTTGGATCCGTAAGAGACTGGTACACAAAAGTAATCACCCTGTTTTGCTTAAGGGCCTCATCTATAATCCTCCACGTTTCCGCAGGAATTGACTTGTTTGGTGCGCCAACAAAAATAATCCTGTCGTTGTCCGGCTTTTTGTTTATCCTAATATTTTCTATGGACAAATCATGGTTTTCTATTGAAAGCGATTCAAAAACTTCCTGCGCTTCTTTGTAGAGAGGATTGCCTTTTACCATGTCCATCAGTGTCTTTATAAGCTTGGCTGCTTTTGCGGCATTTTCATCAGTATAAAAACGCGGCAGCCTGTATTTTGGATCCGTATAAAAATATCCGCTTGTTTCAAAATCAGTATCAATTGGAGCCTGATATTTTTCCTGTAAGTCTTCTATGTCCCTAAAAAAAGACGTGCGGCTGGTTTTGATGTTGTACTTGTCCCAGAGTTCAGAAATAATCTGATTCCATTTTAATTTTCTTCCGGATGCGATTATCTCATCTATCGCCTGATACCTTTTTGCTTTTTCTGTAAAGTCCACAGCCATAAATGCGTCTCCTATTTGCCGTATTCTTCCAAAAGATTATAAACTTCATCTTCAGACAAAACACCACGCGCAAGGTTTTTAGGCAAGAGTCCTGCTTCATCCGCTGCAAAATCACGCTTCCATGCGGAACTGCCGTAATAGCCCGACAAACTTTTTAGCATCTCTTCAGATCCGCCCTTAGCCTTTTGCATTACATCTTCGTAATAGGAAATCCGTTTTATCTGCTCCTGTATGGATTCTTTTGTAGCAGGAAGAATTTTTTCAAAGCGGAACATATCCAGCAGTTCACCATCTTTGTAGTATTCAACAATTTTAAAGCCGCAACGGTTTACATAAAAATGGATGCTGCGCTTTTCAAAATAAGGAGTTACTGTTTCCCAAACCGTAACCTCGGGATGCATTGCCTCCAGTTCGCACCAAGCAGCGTAGCCAAGGCCTTTGCCATGAAAAGCCGGAGAGACAAAAAGCAATTCAAGTTGGCCACAGTCATATTCCGTTTTAGCAACAAGGCCTCCAAGAATTTTGCCATTTTCAACAATGCGGTAGGCTGAACCTTCATCAATTGCAGAAGCAATTGTGTCGCGGGAAATTATTTCTCCATCTTCCTCAAAGTGCATGTCCCTCTGCCCAAATTCTTCCATAGCACCATAATTAAACGCATCCTGATTGTCCCTTATGAACTGTTCTCTGTCTGACAGCTCAAGCGGAAAAAGTTTTACATCTAACATAAGATTAATATAGCACTAAAAAAGCATTTCGTCATTAATAAGACAACAGCTATTACAGCAAGTTTACAAGCAAATTCAAATATGATAAAATTCAAACAAGATTTGAATTATACTTTGCAGAATCCGTCAGAGCAGAAAAATAGGAGAAGTGCCATGTTTGAAGGTGAATATGCAAAATGCTGATTCATGCTTGCTTTTCCAAGCCGTAGTGATATAATCAAAAAATAAAAGGAAGATTCAAATGGCAAAATTTATTTCGTGGAATATAGATTCATTAAATGCGGCACTTACTTCAACTTCGGCAAGAGCAATTCTTTCCCAAGACGTGCTAAAAAAAATTGCGTCTTACGATGCAGACATAATTGCAATTCAAGAAACAAAGCTGCCCGCCGACGGACCTTCCGACAAACATCTGGAGCTTTTAAAATCCTATCTTTCTGGCTACACCATTGAATGGATTTCTTCTGTTCCGCCAGCAAAAAAAGGCTATGCTGGAACAATGGTTCTCTACAAAGAAGGTCTTAAGGCTCAAAAACTTACGCCAAGGCTTGGTGCTCCAGACACAATGGATGATGAGGGACGCCTACTCACACTCGAATTTGAAAACTTCTATTTTGTAAATGTCTACACGCCCAACTCTGGTGACGGACTTAAAAGACTTGCCGACCGCCAAAAATGGGATGCCCTATACGCCGACTACCTTTCTTCCCTAGACAAGAAAAAAGCGGTAATCGCCTGCGGAGACTTTAATGTTGCCCACAAGGAAATTGACTTAGCAAATCCTGCTAGCAATCATTTTTCGGCAGGCTTCACGGATGAAGAGCGGGAAGACTTTACCCAGCTTCTAAGCAAGGGGTTTGTGGACAGCTTCCGCTTTATCCATGGAGATGTAAAAAGCATCTACTCTTGGTGGGGGCAGAGAATCAAAACCAGCAAGATAAACAATTCAGGCTGGCGCATAGATTATTTTCTTGTCAGCGACCGCATCAAAGGCAAAATAAAAAAATCCGAAATGATTGATTCAGGTCCACGCCAAGACCATACTCCAATTCTTTTGGAAATTGAAATATAAGGCTTAATCCCCTGCGCCCAGCTTCTTCTATTCCTCCAAAAGATTCTTTAGCACTTTTGTAATTTTGGATTCTCCACCCTTGTGGTTCCAACAGAATTGAACGTCGCTGCCAACATACGGCTTTTCCTGCAAGTTACCAGAAAGCTTAGCAGGTATTACAAGTTCCCAGTAACGCACATTATAAATTTCACCCTGAATGGATTCTACGCGGCCAAGATGCTCGTCAAATATCTGCATAAAACCTTCCTGAACTTTTACCTTTCTATAGTCAGGAAATTCTTTGCTAATTTCTTCCAAAAGTTTTTCATCGCCAATTTTTGCAAAGTCCCCGCTCTCTATGAATTTGCCCTTGCAAGACTTAAAACCATCTGTTAACGGATAGCAAAGATATGCATCGTATGAATTTCCTTCTGCATCCGTAATTCCGTACTTACTGCACAATTCAAATCCAAACTTGGGATAATAGCCCGGTTCACCTGCAAGAATAATCCCCGCAATTCCATTTTCCTTGGCAAGCTTTATACTTTCTACAAGCAGTGTGCCGCCAATGCCGTTACCTTCCATGGTAGGTTCAACAGACAGAGGCCCCAAAAGTGCAACCTCTCTTTTTACGCTGCCGTCATCAATCCAAGCCTTTGTGTAAAAAACAGCACCAACAATTTTACCATTCAGTTCGGCAATACGGCTTATCTGGGGAATATAATCTTTTGATTCCCTAATGATTCTAACCATATTGTGTTCAGAACAACCAGGCCCAAACTTATTCCAAAAACTCCTCATGGTCATAAGTTCTGTATTTTTGTAATCTGCCGGCTTTTCTGCCCTGATGATTAAGTTATTCAACATACGCTTTTACTCCTTTATATCCCAACCCATGTACCTGTTTTTCTGATATTCCTTTGTGAACTTTGCAATCCGAATCATCTTGGCTTTACCCCATTCATTTTCCTTATGAAGCTGAAGATACGTAGACCACCGCTCCTCGCTAAGGCTGCCGTCTTCCAGAGCCGCACGAACAGCACAGCCAGGCTCGTTTGTATGGGAACAGTCATTGAATTTGCATTGTCCAAAAAGACCCACAATATCGGAAAAGGTTTCGTCTATTCCGTCTTCCATATCAAGCACGCCAATTTCGCGCATACCGGGAGTGTCCATAATCCAGACTCCGTTTTTTAGCCTGAACAAATGCCGGTAAGTTGTAGTATGACGCCCCTTTCCGTCCGCATCGCGAATGTGATTCACATCCATTAAGTCTTCACCGTTCAAAGTGTTTAGCAAAGTGGATTTTCCAACACCCGAAGAACCAACCAAGGCAATTGTTTTATCCTTTTGCATATAAGACTCAAGTTTTTCTAGGCCATATCCTGTAAGCGAACTGATTGCAACAACATCGGCCTTGTCGCAAACTGCCTTTGTAATTTCCACCTTAAGTTCTACGTCTTCACACAAGTCCGACTTGGAAAGAATTACGACAGGCTTTGCTCCAGTCTGCAATGTAATAGAAACGTAGCGGGCAATTCTGTTTTCACTGTAATCCTGATTCAGAGAAGTAACTATGAAAACATAATCAAAATTGGCAGCAATAGTTTCTTCAAGAAGATTCTTTAAAAAAGATTCTGCATGGCCACTCCGGTTTGGACGCTTAAATGCTGTAGCGCGTGGGAGCACTTCGTCAATCAGGGCATCACCATATTCATTTGTAGCAACCTTTACATAGTCACCAACAACAGGTGGTTCCAAACCAAGATTGTAGAATTTTCCCTTTAACTTTCCGAGCAGCTCAATGTTGCTGTCTACACACTTGTCTTTTCCACATGGCAAAAGTGTAAACACATTTTTCTGTACGCATGATACGCGCGCAGTGATAAGAGTATTTGATTTCATTTGAATTTCCTAAAAGCGAATATAAATATCCAAAAAGATATTCCAACACAGCTCCGCTTTTAGTACAAGAAAGGTGCAATAGACTATATGCTTCTTTTACTATGCATAAAAAGCGGAGGTCGAAACATTAAACAAACAAATCATAATCTTTCTCAACCTCCTGAATAATTAATTTAATGCTACACTATCACAAGTCAAATTTTTGTTCAAGTATGTTTCAAGTATTTTTTACTGCCGCAAAAATTTCAAGACCGCATCGTTGAATTCCGAAGGATTTTTGTTTGCAACAAAATGATTTCCTTTTATGAATTTTAGTTCAGCAGTGCCTATGCTTTCTGCAATGAGCCTCGTATGATTTTCTTTTACCATGTCTTTTGTTCCGGCAATAACAAGAACTGGAGCTTGGATTTTCTTTAGCTCTTCCAGAGAAATATTCGGGTCATTCACCATTAGACCAAGCATCTCGGCATTGGCTTTTGCACCGGGGCTTTTCTTTGCAAATGCACTTGCAATTTTATACCCTATCTCTATTGGGATCTGTGTTGCAGCTTTTATTCCGCCAGTGTTAAGATTTCCACCGTTCAAAATGAGCTTGTTAACTCTTGACGGATATTTGATTGCAAAAATCATGGCAATGTTTGCTCCGTCAGAAAAACCAAGAATGTTCGCCTTGTCCAAAGCGTGGCTGTCCATAAACGAAAGCAAATCATCAGCAAACTGCCTGATTGTAAAAGGGGCGCTTCCTCTTTCTGTTTTTCCGTGTCCCCTTGTGTCTAGCGCAAATACATGGTAGGCCGCAGAAAAGGCATCCATCTGGTTAAAAAAATAACTTGAATCCTCTCCGTTTCCATGCAGAAGAATCAGCGGCTCACCTGCCCCTCGTTCAAGATAAAAATGCGATATGTCCATACAATTATGCTAACATCTTTTTGTGGATTAATCTATGCGCAAGGTTCACCAAATAATTTTAAAAATATTTTTGTAAAAAACGATTTTGCCACTATCTTTTTACGGCTTATCTGCTAAAATATAAGTTAGAACAATAAACTGAGAGGAATGAAATATGGCGATGAGACTTGTTACTCGTTCTGATTTTGACGGACTGGCCTGCGGTGCACTTTTGCTGGAAGCTGGTGTAATTGACCATTGGAAATTTGCCCACCCTAAAGATTTGCAAGACGGGCTTGTTCCAATCGACAGCAATGACTGTCTTGCCAACGTTCCCTTTGTGGATGGTTGTGGCCTTTGGTTTGACCATCATTCAAGCGAATTTGAACGCAATCAGCTTAAAGGAAAATACAAGGGTGAAAGCCGAATAACACCTTCCTGTGCAAGAATCATTTATGAGTATTACGGCGGAAAGGAAAAATTCAAAAACTTTGACGAGCTTATGGTAGCGGTAGACAAAGTTGATTCTGGAAACCTGACCATAGATGAAATTCAAAACCCAAAGGGATGGATTCTTGTGGGATTTTTGATGGATCCCCGAACAGGTCTTGGCCGCTGGCGTGAATTTACAGTGCCGAACTATGCCCTTATGGAAAAACTTATGGTTGCATGCCGCGACAAATCAACGGAAGAAATTCTTGCAATGCCAGATGTAAAGGAACGCATAGAAGTTTACAATGAGCAGACGGAAAAATTCAAGGAGATGGTAAAGGCCCACACATCAGTAGAAGGAAACCTCATCATTTCTGACTTGCGCGGAGTAGACCCAATCTACACTGGCAACCGCTTCTTAATTTACAGCATGTACCCCGAACAGAATATTTCTGCATGGATTGTAACCGGAAAAGGCGGTGAAGGTTGTTCTGCTGCGGTAGGCTACAGCATTCTGAACAAGACAAGCAAGGTTAACGTAGGAAGCCTAATGCTAAAGTACGGTGGCGGTGGTCACGAAAAAGTCGGCACCTGCCAGTTCACAAGCAAGAACATGGATACAGACCTTCCAAAGATGCTTGCAGAACTTAAGGCACAGGCAAACAGCTAAGGCAAAAAAAATGGCATACATACCAGAGAAAGGTTAAAGTGATTTCCGTAAAACTCCGGTATGTATGCTTTTTTTATTTTCCTGCTTCGAATAATTCATTTACGTATTTTACAGCCAGGTCAAACCTTGTGTTGTAGTCACCGCTTATGGTCTTAAAGCTATACCCATTCCGGGTATAATAAGACTTGAGCATTTCGCTGTACTTTTCACGGTCAGATGCTATAACCTCGCTGCGGTCGCCGTCCTGAACCCAGTCAACATCTGGCTCCAGAAAAAGAATCAAGTCATAGGAATTTAATGCGGCTATTGCATCAGCAAGCTTTCCATTCCTTTCTGCATCTTTATCCTTAAGGAAGTCAAGAAAGAAATGGGTTACAAGGCAGTCCGTGTCTTCAAAGAAAACCTTGTTGCTTTTTCCAATAAGCCTCAACTCCTTTGCCTTATGTTCCACAAGGATTCTTGTAAAATCTTCGCTAAGCATGTACTCATCCGTTCCTGACAAGCCCGACAAATCCCTGCCCACTTCTTCCAAATAGACAGTGTTAAAATAATTTGCCAGATTTATTGTAAGAGTGGACTTTCCGGCGCTTTCACCTCCAATCAAAAGAACCTTCTTGGTAAAGTAGGAGCGCACCACTTGCGGCATCCAATCCCAGTGGCCATAAATGTCCTTGCGTATATCAGTTGAATTATAGACATTGCGGGGAAAGATTATATAATCGGAATCTTTGTAGCACTTATTCCAAAAGCTGTTTTGATCATAATCGCTTCCGCTAAAGACCACATCGATTTTTTTCCCAATCGCATTTTTTACTTGCTTGCAGTCCTCGTCCCAAAACTGTTCTCCGTAGTCCTTTTTATTTTTTACCCTATCTTTTAATGATAGAATCTTAACGCTGCCCAAGTGCTTTGTTAGTTGATAGACCCACCTGATTTTTACCCTGAGTGGAACATCTGTGTCATCATCACGATATGAGATTACGATATATAATTCCTCGCAAAGGCCTGCTGCTTTTATGATGCATTCCAAGTGGCCAAGATGAAGGGGATTAAAGGAACCTCCGTACATGCCAACTTTATATTTCTTCTTGTTTATCATTTTTAGCTTCCTCCTTCTGAACTTTTTTTGATTCAATGAACCACTTTACAAACATGATAACCGCATTTATCAGGAAGACAGCCCACATCAACAGAACGGAAATGCTTGCACCCTCTGTTGAAAGAGCTGCCACCCACATTATTACAGACACAACGTCTACGGCTATCCAGACAAGCCATTGCTCCATGAACCTCTTTATCATCAATATCTGCGCTATTACGGAAAGGACAGTGCTCATGCTGTCTACAAGGGGAAGATTTCCGCCGAGCAGTTTTAAAACCCAGGCATATCCAAACACACCGACCAGGCTTAGTGCAAGAAGCAGCAAATCCATTTTTACGGACATGCGCTTTTTGTACACCTCATTGGTTTCTCCGTTCATGTTCTTTTTCCATGCTATCCACCCAATAATATTTGTTGGCAAATAATAGAGCAGGTTCAGCATTACATCGCCATAATATTTTGCCTTCCATGCAATATAGGCATAGAGGATTGTGTTGATTGTTCCAAACAGATAATTTGATATTCTTCCCATTCCGCAAAAGATGACGCATATTACTCCGGAACAAGATGCAAGTATGCCAATCCATGTGTCCTTCTGGTAAATTGAAACTCCCAAAATTATTATGGTTGCAAGAAAAAGCCAGCTAATCTGCCACATTTTCCATCCAGACAATTCCTTTTTCATTGAAGCTTTTAAATTTTCCATAAGCTAAATCTCCTTCATCATATATTCCTTGCTTTTTCTACCGCCGGCAATTTTTGATTTTTTTTCGTTGCCGGTTTGAACAATCTTTTCGCTGACCATATCCCTGAAACTTTTTTTGTAAAGGGGCCTGTTAAGAATCAACTCAAAAACAAGCTGAAGTTCAGGGAGGGTAAAGGTCTTTTCTACAAGGCAAAATGCCTGGTTGCCATAAAAGATCTGCTCCCGCAATTTCTTTATTCCTTCTATTACAATTTCAATATGGTCAAATGCAAGTCCCTCTTTACCCGCCAAGGCTGCCGTAAAATTTTCGTATCTTACGATTCCGTTCTGGAAGCTTTCCTTCTTGAGCGTGTAGGAAATGAAGATTCCCTTTTCTTTGTTTGAAAGCTCAATGGATTGATCCGTAAACTTTAGGTTGAACCAAGCCTCATCATCTGAGCTAGTTTCGTCCGGCTCTGAAACCAGGGACATATAGGCAATACTCATCACCCGGGTTCGCGGGTCGCGGTCAGGTTTGGTAAAGGTATAAATCTGGTCCAGATAAACATCCCTTAGGTGAGTCTTGCTTTGCAGGATTCTGCTTGCGGCATTGTAGGCCGTTTCGTCATTCTGAATGAATCCTCCGGGCAGGGCCCAGCGGTCAATGTATGGATGTTCATTTCTTTTTACAAGCAAAACCTTGAGCGATGAATAATCCTTGTTGATTCCAAGTATAAGCAAATCCGTTGTAACAGAAGGCCTTATGTAATCTTCTGGATTATAGAGCTTAAGAAATTGCTCTTCCGACAAAGCCTGCGTGTTTTTTTTGGCTTTCATTTTACGCCTCCTTTTAGGTATTGAATTAATACTTAACTTTTAATTATATTACATTTGTTTAAGTATTGTGTCAATACTTAATTTTTAAATTTTGGGCGGATTGATTTTTAGGGGGAGATTTTTTTTCTGCTTTAGCTGGGGTTGGACTTGGCTTCCTGTCGGCTGCATCCATGCAGCCTTTTCGCCTGCGGCGCGCTCACTACACTTCGAGTCCATCGTGCTAAGAAAGAATTTAAAATACTAAAGGCAACTCTTATTGCTAAGAATTGCCTTGCAAAATAGCTGGGGTTGGACTCGGCTTCCAGTCGCAAACTTCCTGTTTGCTCCTTCCAGCCCGGTTTCGTTCGCTGTCGGCTGCATCCTTGCAGCCTTTTCGCCTGGCGGCGCGCTCACTACACTTCGAGTCCTGGTTCTAAAAATTTGCATATTTAAAATAAAAAACTCCTGCGTTTAACAGGAGTCTTCTCATTTAGCTGGGGTTGGACTCGAACCAACGGCCTCCGGGTTATGAGCCCGACGAGCTGCCAACTGCTCTACCCAGCGTCGTACTTATTTCTAAGATATTACTATAGAAATAATAAAAGGTCAAGGGCTTTTTGCGTTCAATTTGGATTTTTCTGCAAAGCAATATCAAGCCAGGGAGAGCGACTTAGCAGCATGCAGAATTGCGTAGCGATTCTGCAATCCGTCAAAAAATTCATGGATGGATTTTTTGACGGCAAGTCCTACGCGGGATTGGAGGGGCGCGGAGCGTTGCCGCAAGGCAATGGAGCCGGCAGGCGGAACCCCGCAAAGCCCGTGGCGAAAGGCCTGTTCGGTCGAATTAGAGGAAGAGTGGATGGTAGAGCGGTGACAGTTACCGTCCAGAAAATTTGAAAAAAGCCTCAATTGAAATTTAAGCGGAATGTTTGTATATTTTTAGCATGGTTATTAGCGTTACTTTTTCTAAGCCGGCAGAAAACTGTGAGCAAGTTCTTGGAAAGGATTTTATAAAGGTTAGGATTTTCCGCAATGCAGAAGCTGGACTTTCATCTGCAAAAAAGGCAAAGCTGCCCTACAGTGCGGAATTTTTTACAAAGACACAGGCCTTTCAAAAATCAATGTCGAAAGAAGACGTGAATGCTTTTATAGATGAACATGCGGGAAAAACTTTTAAGAATGTTGTTCAAAAAACTGACTCGCAGGAAATAAATTTTTTTTGCAACCGCCGCGGAGAAGTAAAAAAATCTGTGCGCAATATTTCCAGTGGAATGAAGAACATAAATTTGCAGGGCATGGAAAACCGCCCTTCTGGAAACCGTACAAAAAATTATATTCTAAAGGAAGGAAACCCCATTCCTTTTTTGGTTCACCTTGGCCTTATGACAAAAGACGGCAGCATTGTTGCTTCCAAGTATGCAAAGTTCAGGCAGATAAACCGCTTTCTTGAATATGTGCGGGACATTCTTCCAGACGTAAAAAAACTTTACGGCAAAGATTTTTCCAGCGAACGGCCTTTGCGCATTGCAGATTTTGGCTGCGGAAAATCATACCTTACTTTTGCAGTCTATTATTATCTTTGGCAGATTGAAAATATTCCTGTTCAGATTACGGGCCTGGACTTAAAGGAAGATGTGATTGCTTATTGCCAAAAACTTTCTGATGAACTTAATTATGATTCACTTAAATTTTTTGTGGGTAACATTGCGGATTTTTCTTACGAAAACAAGCCGGATATTATCATAACCCTTCACGCTTGCGACACCGCCACGGACTTTGCTCTGAATTTTGCGGTAAAGCAAAATGCCCTTGCCATTCTTAGCGTTCCCTGCTGCCAGCACGAAATTAACTTACAGCTGGAAAAAAACAAATCTCTTGTTGAGCCTTCAAATCCATTTGCTTCGCTTGGGCACTGGGGAATCTTCCGCGAACGCTTTGCAGCCCTTGCAACAGATGCAATACGCGCGGAGCTTTTGGAACAAGCAGGCTACAGCGTTCAGGTTTTGGAATTTATAGACATGGAGCATACGCCCAAAAACATTTTGCTCCGCGCTGTCCGCAAACGGAATGCCGGACCTGCCGAAGACGGATGTGTGCAAAATGACGGGCTTGAAGATAATGCTGCTGAAAAACAGATAAATGCCTCTGTTCAAAAAAGCAGGGAAAGGCTTGACTCTTTGCTCAAGACCCTTGGAGCTTCTCAAAGCCTGTGCGGATTGCTTGAAAGTTGATTGATTCATTGGCAGAAAAGAGGCCACAATCCCCTATGTCAAAGTCAAGAAAATTTTTCCTTAGCTGAAAGATTTCTTCTATTGGCTGTTTGTATCTGTCAGGCAAGGCTTCATTTTTAAACACGAGGCCACCCTTGTTTTCGACTTCCTTTTTAAGTTCATTAAATGAAACAGGGGATGCAACTTGCAGGTATTTTTTTTCTACGGAAAGAATGCCGTCGTCTTCGTCAACGCAGTATTGCCTGGGGTCTTGTCCATGTAAATCCTGGGGCAAATCAGCGGGCAGCGTTCGGTACCATGCGTAGTTAAAATCCATTGCAAGTTCCAGATTGGAAAAAAGAACAAGGGCTTTTCTGTCCCTGCACCAGGCTTCCATTCCGTACAAGGCTAAGATTCCATGCCGCTTGCAGCAGATAGAAAATGCCGGCGCATTAAGGCAGGTGTTTACGTCCGTTATTGCGGCCAGCTGAATTTTCTCTTTGCAAAGGAATTCTGTAATCATGCGGGGAGTAAAAAGAGTCGGGCTTCCCTGCGTAATGCATGTTCGTATGGAAAGGATTGCCTTACAAAACATTTTTTTCTATGAACATTCCAACTCCGCTGGAATTGTTGTCATATTCGGTAGTAAAGTCGGCAATGCCCTTTATGTAATCAAGTCCGTTTTTCATGCAGATGCCGTACTTGCAAAGGCGTATCATGCTCTCGTCATTCATGCTGTCGCCAAAGCCCATCGTTCTGTTCTTGTCAAGGCCAATGTGGTCGGAAAGCCAGCTTATGGCTTCTCCCTTTCCGCAGTTGGGTGGCAAGATTTCAAGAAAATATGGCTTGCTTGTAAAGACAACCGCCTTATCACCAAAATCGGCCTTTAGCTTTTTCTGCAAAACTTGAAGCTGGTCTGGATCTCCGGGGACAAGCATTTTTGTAAAGCCCTGCTGTAGGAAAGCGTCATAGTCTTCTATTTCCTTTCCTTTGAGTCCGCAAAGCTTTACGTCTATGTCCGTCCATTCGGTTTGCTTTTGGTAGTAAATTGTGTCCGCAGTATAGACTTCGCTAAAAAGCCCCATCTTTTGGGCTTCCTCGTTTGCATGGTGAAGAATGTCGTAGGAAACCTTCTGGCAGTAGATTTGCTTTCTTTCGTGAAGGTCAAAGACGGAGCACCCGTTTATGGCAATGATGTAGCGTCCTGCCTGCATACCGGCAATCTCCAAGCGGCGCACATAGGGAAGAATTGCGTCTTCTGCGCGGCCAGAACAGAGGACAACGTAAATGCCAAGTTCCGCTGCCTTCCTTAACGCCTCCACGTTTTTGTCGGAAATGTTGCGGTCCTTGTCCAAAAGAGTGTCATCTAAATCCAGGGCTATAAGGCCTACGTCCAGCTTGCTCATACTTAGCGCACCAACTTTCTGTAAACGGTCTTGTGAGGACGGTCTGCGTCTTCTCCAAGCTGCTGCCGTCTCCATTCTGCGTATTCAGACCAGTTGCCCTCGTACCATTTGACTTCGCTGTTGTTTTCAAAAGCAAGGATATGGGTGCAAACCCTGTCCAGGAAGTAGCGGTCGTGGCTAATTACAAGCACAACTCCTGCAAAATCGTTTATGGCTTCTTCAAGTGAGCGGGTTGTTGTAATGTCCAAGTCATTCGTGGGTTCGTCCAAAAGAAGAACATTGCCAGCTTCCTTGAACATCATGCCCATGTTAAGGCGGTTCTTTTCTCCACCAGAAAGCACTTCCACTTTTTTGTTCTGCTCAGGCCCGTTAAAGTTGAACCAAGAACAGTAGGCGCGGCTGTTTACCTCGCGGACTGCACCGTTAACAGGGCGTCCCTTTTCGTCCACAGCACCAAGCTTTACCAAATCCAAACCGTCGCTCAAAGTTTCCCAGACAGTCTTCTTTGGATCAAGCTTGCTCCTCATCTGGTCTACGTAAACAAGCTTAACCGTTTCGCCAACCTTTATGTTTCCAGAATCAGGCTTTTCCTCTCCAAGTGAACCGTCGGGAAGAAGAACCTTCTGTCCAGCGGCAGTTGCAAGCATCTTAAAGAGAGTTGTCTTACCAGCACCGTTTGGACCAACAATTCCAACTACTGCACCGGCCGGAATGTGGAAGTCCAGGTTTTCAAAAAGAACGCGGTCATCAAAAGACTTTGTAAGCTTTTCCGCATCAATTACAACGTTTCCAAGGCGTGGACCTGCCGGAATAGAAATCTGGCTTTCCTTAAGCTTTACCCTCTGGCTTTCTTCTGCCAAGAGCTGCTCATACTTTGTAATGTGTTCCTTATGTTTTGCCTGCCTACCCTTTGCACCAGCGTGAATCCACTCAAGCTCTTCCGCCATCTGCTTCTGGCGAACGGATGCCTGCTTTTCTTCCAGGGCAAGACGCTTCTGCTTTGCATCCAGCCATGCAGAATAATTTCCCTTGAAAGGATAGCCTTCTCCCCTGTCCATTTCCAAAATCCAGCCTGCAACATTGTCCAAGAAGTAGCGGTCGTGGGTAATTGCAATGATTGTTCCCGGATAGTTCTGAAGGTGGCGTTCAAGCCAAGCAACGGTTTCTGCATCAAGGTGGTTTGTAGGCTCATCAAGAAGAAGAATGTCCGGCTGCTGCAAAAGAAGGCGGCACAAGGCAACACGGCGGCGCTCACCACCGGAAAGCACGTCTACAATCTGATCCGGCGGCGGGCAACGGAGGGCATCCATTGCAAGCTCCAAGTTTGCGTCCAAGTTCCATGCGTCGGCAGCATCAAGCTTTTCCTGAAGCTCTGCCTGGCGGGCACACAGCTTGTCAAAATCCGCATCGGGGTCACCAAAGGCCTCGTTCACCTTGTCAAATTCCGCAAGCAAATCCGTAATTGGCTTTACGCCTTCCATAACGATTTCTTTTACGGTCTTGCCGTTTTCCAAATAAGGCTCCTGTTCCAAGTAGCCCATTGAATATCCGTCAGAAAGGTGGGTCTCGCCAGTGTAGTCCTTGTCTATTCCTGCAAAAATCTTAAATAGCGAAGATTTACCGGCACCGTTTTCACCAATAACGCCAATCTTTGCACCGTAATAATATGAAATGCTTATGTCTTTAAGAACAACCTTTGTTCCGTATGCGCGCGAAACGCGGTCCATCGTGTAAATAATTTTCTTGTCGTCTACAGTCTTTGCCATGCAGATAGTATATAGAAGAAAGTATTCTTTGTCCACCTTGGAGCACAGGCCTCTTAAAACTGTTTTTGCCGCTACACGGCAAAAAATGCCTTTTGTCTCCCGTGCTTCGGGGTTCCGGCTTTCGCCTCCATTGCCGGGGTCAGGGCCCCCTTGGCAACCCGCTTGCGCGGGCCCCTACGCCCGGGGCTAGGCTTCTTGGTGTTCGTGGCTTTAGAATTTACGTATGGGTCTTACAAAATTATAGATATAGCTTTTGGGTGTGCCGTGTGTAGAATCGTCTGCATTCGCAAAAAGGTTGGTGCTGTAGGCTGTCGCCGCTATATAATTATTTGCAAGATTTTCATTGCTCTTAAACACCCACTGCGTTGAAGACCAATAATAATCAGCTGCATTTTTTGAAGCGCTTGGATTTATCAGCTCTGCACCCGGTATTCTTTTAAGTGCATTTTCTACATTATACTTATAGTACATGAGCATCTTGAGTTCGTCAGTTGAAGGAAGATACCAGCCGCTCTTATATCCAGGCGTTGAATAATTTGCACAGTAGTTGAAGGCCGGATAATTTTTTGCGCATTTTTCAGGAGTGTTTGTTCCGGCAGGATCGGCAGCCTTTATTACATTCCAGTTGTCGGCTCCAGAAGTGCTGCTGGTCTTAAAATTCATTTTGTACCCCGCGGAATTTTCATCAGCCCATGCAAGACTTGTCATCGTGAGTGCAACGCCAAGCCTGTTTTTTGCATCAAAAATAACTGCGACCGGAGTCTTTGATTTGTCAAAGGAGTACTCTGTAGTCATGGTACCGTCAGAATAGACAATGTTTCCTGGCGCAAAATAAGTTACGTACTTAGGTTCGTCTGTATCCTTGCGCTTGTACATGTCCTCTACAATTACCGTGCTTACGGTCTTTCCGTCCTCTGATACGGTTGTGGTTACGGTTTTTCCATCCTTCGTCGTGCTAGTCGTTTTAGTGCCGTTGGCGGGCTGACTCGTTTTGCCAGATGATGGCGATGATGGAACTGCGGCAAGGTCGCTCATAAGTCCATCAAAAGTTGAGCAGCCTAAAACTGAAAAAATCATTGCAAGACAAAATGCAGCCGCAAGACATCCTAAAGTTTTTGCTTTCATTTAAAACCCCCGTTTTTATCGGTATGCCATGTACTCTATATTCAAGGCAAAACTTTTCGGTGCACATAATAGATATATTATAAGTAAGTATAACACACTATTCTGGCAAATACCAGAAGCCCAATTGAATATACAATTGCTCAAAAGCAACCCCGACTTTTTTACCCCCAAAAAAAATCATCATAGCCTCCATTTTAAGCAACTTGGCAAAAATCATATTGCCAGCACACCGCTTCCGCTTTATTCTGCAAACATACAAGAATGGAGGTATTTATGAAACACATTGGTTTAAAGGCAGTCCTTATTGCCGCAAGTTTTTTGGTTTGTTCCCCAGCTTTTGCTCAGGACAAAGAATCTCAAATTGCAAAGGGAATTGAATTCCACAACCTCTCAAGGACTGTAGAAGGAAATGAATCCGACTCACTTATTGACAACTGCATCAATACCCTGGAACCATTCATCAAAGAAAATGCCCTTGCCTGCGCATATTACGGAAGTGCCCTTACAATAAAGGCCGGACAGTACGCAAGCAAAAGTCCAATGAAAGCCTATTCAAATCTAAAGAAAGGAAGCAAGTTAATTGACAAAGCCGTAAAGATGGAAAGCAAGAATGTTCACCTAAGAATCCTTAGGTTGGAAAACGGAATAGACGTAAGCCGGGGTTCACCAGTCAAGCGTTACAAAATCATCCGTGACGACGTTGACTACCTTCTTAAAATAGTTGACCACTTTGAACCGGAAGTAAAAGCGGAGGTTTATCTTGCCTGCGGAAATTTCTATCTTGATTCCAAAAAAGATGACTTGGCAAAAAAATATTTTGAGCTTGCCTATAAAAGTTCGCCGGATTCAGACTTTGGGGCAAGAGCAAAAGAAATGATTCCGCAAGTGGCAGCGGAAAAATAAAACCAGCTTCTAAAAGCGAGAGAAGAGGAGATTTATATGGTTCTGGAAGCAATTCTACTTGGACTTTCTACAGGAACATACTGCACTATGTATTGTACCCCAGTGCTTATTCCTTTTTTGTTTGGCTGCGAAAAAAGCTCCCACAAAAGGAATGCAGGTCTTACCGGGGCTTTTCTTTGCGGAAGGCTTGCAATGTACTTTGTCTTGGGGGCAGTTTTTGCGGCTTTGGGCTTGCTTGCAAACGAGTACGCAAATCCAGTCCTTTCAAGGCGGCTTTCACTTTATGCCTATATCTTCTGCGGGCTTTCGCTTTTGCTTAATTCCCTTGGGGTAAAATTCCCCTGGGGATGCAAAGACGGATGCCATTCTCCAAAACTTAGGCACCTTGGAAATGACTGGGTTACAGCCCTTGCCACAGGACTTTCTGTTGGCCTACATATTTGCCCACCTTTATGGACAGCAATGTTCCGCTCGGTATTTGCAGGCAGGGGGCTTTACGGATTTTTCTACTTTATATTTTTTTACATCGGAACCCTGCCCTTTTTTATACCGCTTTTGGGAATTCCCTTTGTGGCAAAAAAGATGCCTTTTATAAAGAGGGTTTCCAGAGTGACCCAGTTTTGCGTTAGCCTTTACTTTCTTATTTTTGTAGGATTAATTCCATTTTTCTTTGGTTGAGTTTTAGGGAGCTTTTATGATTTCCAGATTGATTTTATGCGGACTAATGTCCAGCCTTATTTTTTTCTTTACCGTAGTGGTAAAAAATTTTTCGCCAACAAGCATAATCTATGCGGTCTTTCTTATCTTTATCTATTCAAGGATGACTTTTTCTGAGCGGAAAAAAATGGGAAGCGGTGTAGTTTACCGAAGAATTTTCCAGACAGTATTTGCAATTGGATTTTGCATCGCTTTTATTTCTGACCTGTATGCAGAGCGCGGAAGCATGGCAATAACAAGCCAAGCCATGAACAATTCGGAGCTTCCCTTTTGCCACATTGCAATCCCGCAAGTCTTAGTTCCATTTTTAATAACAAAGTCCA
>DFJV01000049.1:25202-69563 GCA_002373205.1 Treponema sp. UBA3662 | reverse complement strand
CCCTTCCGCGCGAATAAAAAAAACTGTCAATAAACTATAGTGAATAAAGTTATTTTTCAAAATGCAATGTCCCTCAATTTATCCATGAATTGCATCATGTCTGTTTGCCCAGAGCAGGGTCTTTCTCCATAATAATACAAACCCACGGCGAACCACAAGCTACTGGCTGTGCTTCGTCCATCTCGTTGCCATCACTGTCCGAGATTAGGCTTGCGCTTTCCAAGTGGCACTTAGGGTAGCAAGGGCGAAGCTTTTTGCAGCATAAAAAAGCGCGGCAGGCACTGGAGGGGCCCGCCAAAGGCGGGTTGCGCTAGCAATGGAGGGGTTGGGGCCCCGGAACCCCGGAAGCGCCACACAAAAGGCACAAGTGATGACGAAAAAAAATATTTGTACCAAAAGCAAGTGCCGCAAAAAAATTCATCCGACAACCTTCTGAAACACTGTAAATATCGCTTGCAAAATATATAAAATTGGATTATCCTATAAATATGAATATTTATGCTTCAATAGCAATGACTTTTATACCCCTCGTTACGGTGTATATCTGTTTTTTGCTGCTGGGGAAAGATTTCAATAAAGTTCATGGAGCAGCGGCTTGTCTTTGCGGACTGTTGGCACTTCTTCCTATTGAACTTCTTTTGATAATAATTCATACATGGCATCCTTTCGCCTCTGTAAATTTACCTGGACGGCTTATAAAGGGTTTACTCATAAATGGCATTATAGAAGAATCGGCAAAGATGGCGTTTCTTTTTTTACTGCCTGCAAAGAAGTCCAAGCTTTCCGCCTTTTTTTCTTATGCGGTACTTTGCGGACTTACCCTGGGATGTCTTGAAACCTTAATCTACTTGATATACGGAAATAGAAGTATAACACTTAGGCTTTTTACGGCTGTGGTAATGCATACATTCTGCGCTGGGCTGAGTGGGTTATTTGTGTACTGCATAAAGCGCAGGCAGGAGCTTGCGGACAAGTCGCTCTTATGGCTTCCATTTGCACTTGCGGTTTTGTTCCATGGGTTATATAATTATTTTGCCGGGATTTATGGTACGCTGCATTACTTTGCCTATGCGGTGATTGCGGCCACCATACTGGAATGTAAATTGCGCTATCAAAGCGTAAAGATAAAATTTGAAAGGAAAGCTTCGGTAAATCTGAGGCTTGAAAATCAAGGAGACGCGAAAAAAATGGGTTTTGGTAATTTCTTCAAGAAAGTCTTTGGCTCATCAGACGAAGAGAAGGCAACAGAAAAGACACAGGTTCAGGAAAGCGCACAGACAGTAGCAGAAGACGATGCAACAATTGCAGACGATGCAACCATGGTTGACTCAGATTCTACACTTGTAAGCGAAGACAATTCTTCCGATGAAACAATTTCATCCGACGTGCAGGCAGACATGTCTTTTGCAATGCACACCGCAGCAGAATTTGCTTCCGACAAGCCAAGGTCAGATGATAAATTTGCAGAAGCACTCAAACTTGTTGACGTATTTGACGAAGACAAAGACTCGCAGCCTGATCCCATAAGTGAAACTGAAGCTTTTGAATCCATCGAAAAAGCAGAAAAGGCTGTCACAAAGAGCACAAGGGGCAGAAAGAAGGGTTCAACTGTAAAGGAAGCAAAGGCCACTGTCAAGAAGACTGCAAAAACGGCAGAAAAGAAAGCTAGCACAGCAAAGAAAGCCGTAACAAAGAAGGCAACTGCCGCAAAGAAGACAGCAGAAAAGGCTGTAAAGGAAGCAAAGACCACGGCAAAGAAGACTGCAAAAACAGCAGAAAAGAAAGCTAGCGCTGCAAAGAAAGCCGTAACAAAGAAGGCAACTGCCGCAAAGAAGACAGCAGAAAAAGCCGTCAAAAAGACAGCCGCAAAGGCAAGCACGGCAAAGAAAACCGCTGCATCAAAAGCCGCAGGGGCAAAGGCAAGCGCAACAAAGAAAGTAAAGGCTGCAAAGGCTACAGTTGCAAAGAAGTCCGCAACGCTTAAAGCAACAAAAGCAAGTGCCGCAAAGAAGACTGCAACCGCCAAGGCAACAACCGCAAAAAAGACAGCTGCCAAGAAAACCACAAAATAAGGCACTAAAATAATTTTTGCCAAAAAGGCCTGCCCCAAAGCAAATGCTTCCGGACAGGCTTTTTTTTACCGCACATCCGCCCACCAAAAAAGCCTCGGTGTTACCCCAAGGGTAATTTGCGAACAAAGGTTGCCCCATCGCTTGCAAGCAGAATACATTTCCGCTAATATAGGCACATGAAAAAATTAAGCGTATACACAAAAGCATTACTTGCCTGCACTGCACTCTTCCTGCAGAATCAACTTTTTTCCCAACCATCAGGAAAAACAATAATCACCGTGGGAACGACACCCCTGCAAAAAGAAGCCCAAGAAGATGCAAAAAAAGAATTTGGCGGTGCCTACCTCCTCTTTAACGGCGAACTCTCCAACGATATAATGACGGCCGGTGGAAAAATCTACTACCGCCTGCACTCCGCATCCGAGCAGGACGAAAATGCACAAAAACTGGACGTAAAAAGGGCCTACATAAAAATCCGCCCCTTCAAAACAGAAGACCTGGAACTTGGCATGGGAAAGCTTTATTCCTACTATCTTAGCGGCGGCTACTTTGACCTTAACGAATTCTACACAGGCTCCACACGCTGGGGGAAAACAGGCGTTGGCATAAAGGCTAAAAAGTCAGGCTTTAACGCAGGCGTCGCAATCCCAGTGGAAGAATCCTACAAAAAATTTGAAGACAATTTTGCCATCAACGGATTTGCAGGCTACGACTTTGCCCCCCTCTTTGACATTCCACTCAACTTTGGCGCAACCCTCTTCTACCAGTCAGCCGCAGACGAAGACCCCAAGGAATTTTCCAAAAAAGACCTGAGTTCCGCAGTTTCGCTTTTCTACTCTAAAAAAAACGGGGACTCCCCGCTTAAAAAAATCTCCGCATTCGCATCATATTCATGGAATTCAGAACCCTACGCCGCAAATTCAACATATAAAAACATAGAAAACTACAAGCAAATCGGCAAGGCAAAATTTGCCTCATTAAACTTTAAGGTAAACTTTGACTTTGCATCATTCACGCTGGAAGGAGAAGCAGGCCATTCCATGGAAGGAGATTACGTTCCCCTCTACGCAGGAACCCAGCTTTTAATCCCGGTAACGCCCCACATAAGCTTGCGCCCACAATTCTTCTACTACGCAGGAGTCAACACAAAAGACTCCGACCTTTCGCGCACAACATACGTATTCTACCCCCGCCTCATGCTCTACTTTGGCAAAAACACAATCAGCGCCGGTGCCCAATTTGAACGCAGGCAAACCACCGCCGAAGACTGGAATCTTGGCTGGAGCATTCCACTTTACTGGGAATACAAATTTTAAATTCTTTTCTGGAGCTAGTATAACGGATATTACCACTTTGCACGCACCTGCTACAAAGTATGTTTCGGAATCTATAGACGTTAGCGGTTGGTGAGCTTAGTCGAACCACGGTTTGTGAGCGCAGGGGGGCGTCCAAAAAGTTTAAGTCACAGTGTCATTCCGAACTTGATTCGGAATCTATGCACCACATATGGCGTAGATGCTGAAATTGGTTGCAAGCAACCGCGTTCAGCATGACATTACTTTCAGGACAGCCCCGACAGTTAGTTGTTATTCGCCATACTAGTGCCTTTTTTTTCTGCATAAAACATGCTATTCTTTATACATGAATATGAAAAAGCTTTTTCTCCAAACCTCCATTTTCATTAGCACCATAATTTCTCTAACTGCCTGTTTTGCATCGCCAAAAGACAAGGCAAAACCCGCCCTTGAATACATAGAAAAAAAATCTTTCCACGACGAACTGCTTGACCAAAAAGATACGGGCAAGAAATTTTGGATAGACAAAGAAACGATTGTAATTCAAAACAATAGCGACAAAGACCTTCAATTCAAACTAAAAGCGCATTTTCCCCAGGACTTTAACGCCGGACACATTGCAAGCGAAGAGCTTATGGGCTATTCGAACAGCAGGTGCAAGCTAAGGGTCTTTACCGCAAAAGCAAAAAGCAAGAGCACTTTTACTGTTTATTTTTTTGGAGGTGAACTTAATACTGATTCGCCAAAAAAATACAACCGCAGCCCAATTCAAAAAAAGAACCTTGTCATCGAGCCTGTTTCAAAAAGCGACATGGTAAATGAATACTTTGCCTTTTTTGACTTTGTTCTTTACGGCGGAGACATAGAATGGGACGTCTTTCAAATAGTCTCCAATAAAGAACTTGCCAATAAAGTTGAAGAAGAAATTTTAAGCAGGGCAGCTGCCATCATGTCTGGAGAAGAACTGGAATCATTTAAAAGCTGGTTTAATCTTACAATTTACCTCCACGCGAAGATAGAGGATGAATTGTATTCAAAAATGTCAATAGAAGAAATGTCCATAGAAGAAGGCGACACACCCCTTGTTATGCTAACAACAACTTACAACAGTCCAACAAAAGAAATCTGGGATTTGGCAAGCTCCCATCTTCCAAATTTGCAGGAGCAGATAGACGCTGAAGAATATTATTTTGTCGAAGAAGTAGGCGGAAAATATTACGCTTCTTTTAAAACAAAAGAAAAATATGTCTTTCATTTTGACGGCGAAAACAAAATCAACCTTGTAAAAAAGACCATACTCGATGCCTGGTGGGACAACAGACGAGAAGGTAAAAAATGACATTCGACGGAACAGAAAAAATAATCGGCCGCGGTGCCCAGGCCAAGGTTTTTCTTTACCAGAACTTTGCATACAAAGTTTACAATCCCTCTTACCCCGCTGAATGGATTTTGTTCGAAAAACATCAGCAGCAAGAAGTAAACAAGGCTGGCCTTAGCCCAATAAAGTACTATGACACAGACGACAGCCACATCATAAAAATGGACTTGGTTAAAGGCGACACTCTGGAAGATAGAATAACTGAATGTATGAAAAATAATTCCCCAGAAAAAGAATCAGAAATTATAAACTATTATAAAATTCTTGCAGAAGCGAATAAATTTGTTCATTCGGCAAATAAAGACGGCCTAAAAATTCCCCGCCTTTACGACTTTGCGGCACAGGTTTTGATCGGCCAAGACAAGGAGAAAGTTCTTTCCATAATAGAAGAACTGTCCGGCAGGATGAAGGAATGCATCTGCCACCTGGACCTGCACTTTCTTAACATAATGCTTCTCCACGACGGATCCGGCTACAAAATCATTGACTGGATGAACGCACGCATTGCCCCTGCCGTCTTTGACTATGCCCGGACATTCGTTATTTTGGACGAGTTTTCAAAAGCTGCCCTAGAAGCCTACAAGCAAGTTGTCCTTCCAGATCTCTGGGCATCTGGAGTTAGCAAAGACGATTTTTCGTCTGCAATTCAAGCCTGTACAATTCTAAGGCAGCGGGAAAAAGGCTCTGGTAACGCTTCCTAAGCCTAGAATTCTTTGCCGAGAGGGCTTTCCTCGCTATAAAGCGAAACTTCAATTATGTCAAAAAGGGGATAATCCTTATACGACACAACGTAAGAGACAGGGCCAACTTCATCAGGAACAACAATTCCTATGTGCGTTCCCTTGTCAATCAGATTAATGCTGGTACATGTATCTTTGCTTGACATTTCCCCCAGATGGAAAGCTCCAAGCGGTTCGCGGGCAATGTATTTTTCACCGTCCTTGTCCAAAAAATATGCAAGGCAGTCAAAGTTGGAAGCCTTTGTCTTGTTCACAAGCTTTACTTGGTTGTAGCGGCCTTCAGACCCCGTAACCGTAAAGCGTATTTTTTCCGCATACAATCCCGCAAAACTCAATAAAGTGCAAATTAGCATTATAAATGTCTTTTTCATACGAACCTCTTATATAATAGAACACCTGTGCAAAACAAAAGTGTCACTGTTTTTTTATGCAAGCACGGCCGGGATTGTAGGGGCGGCGAAGCCGTTGCTACTGGGCGAGGTCCCTGAGCTTGTCGAAGGGCCGACCCCAGTAGTAATGGAGCCGAAAGGCGGCTCTCGCAACGAAGTTTCAAGCGACCCCGGAAAGCCCCTTGCAAAAAAAACTGCCGCAAAAAAATTCAGCAAATATTCGCTTTGTTGCATAAAGACCAAAATTCTTCTATAATACACCCATGGTTCGTATCTACGTAGAAAGAAAGGCCGGCTTTGCAAACGAAGCGGCGCGGATTTATTCCGAAATAAGCGGTTTTTTGGGAATTGGTGGTGTTACCGGTGTTCGTTACCTGAACCGGTACGATATAGAAAATGTTTCTGACGCTGTTGCAAAATTGGCAGCCACACGCATTTTCTCAGAACCCCAGTCGGACAATGTTTTCTTTGAAGATTTTGAAGTGCCCGCAGGTTCAACTCAGATTATCTGGGAATACCTGCCCGGGCAGTACGACCAGCGTGCGGATTCTGCAGAGCAGTGCCTTAGCCTTTTGCGTGAAGGCCTAAAAGGTTCCGTTACGGTTGGCACAGAACCTCCCCGCGTAAAATGCGCAAAAATCGTTTTGCTTAGCGGAAACGTTGCCGCTAGCGACGTAGAAAAAATTCAGCATTACCTTATAAACCCGGTGGACAGCCGTTTGGCAGATTCAGCAAAGCCAAAGACTCTGCAAATGCAAACCCATGTTCCCGGAGACATAGAAATTGTAACAGGCTTTATCTCTTTGAACGAAAAGGACCTTGAAGCCTACCGCAACCAGCTTGGCCTTGCAATGGATTTTGCAGACATCAAGTGGATGCAGGATTACTTTAAGAAGATTAACCGCGACCCAACCATTACGGAGATCCGCGTTCTTGACACTTACTGGAGCGACCACTGCCGCCACACAACATTCAACACGATTCTTAAGGACATTCAGATAGAAGACGGTCCTTATGCAGACCTTTTCCGTTCAAGCTACCAGCACTACACGGACATGAGGGCAGACCTCTACGCAAACCGTCCGGACAAGAAAGTAACCCTTATGGACATGGCCTGCATTGGTGCAAAATACCTTCGTGCCCACGGCGGCCTAAAAGAACTGGAAGTTAGCGAAGAAAACAACGCCTGTTCCATTTACATTGACGTTCATTATACAACAGATGCTTCCGGCAAGCCTTTGGCAAAAGAAGAAACTGAACGCTGGCTTCTTGAATTTAAGAACGAAACCCACAACCACCCTACAGAAATTGAACCCTTTGGTGGAGCTGCAACATGTATTGGAGGAGCAATCCGTGACCCGCTTAGCGCACGCTCTTGGGTTTACCAGGCACTCCGCGTAACAGGTGCGGCAGACCCAACAGTTCCCCTTAACCAGACCCTGCCCGGAAAGCTCCCGCAGATGAAGCTTACCCGCGAGGCTGCCCAAGGCTTTTCTTCTTACGGAAACCAGATTGGCCTAACCACTGGTCAGGTTGCAGAAGTTTACCACCCAGGTTACCTTGCAAAGCGCATGGAACTTGGTGCGGTTATTGCCGCTGCCCCAGTTGACCTTGTTCTCCGCGAAACCCCGGAAGCCGGAGACATTATCATTTTGCTTGGCGGAGGAACAGGACGCGACGGTATTGGTGGAGCTACAGGTTCTTCCAAAGTTCACACACAAAAGTCCGTTACTACAGCCGCCGCAGAAGTTCAGAAGGGAAATGCCGTAGAAGAGAGAAAGATTCAGCGCCTTTTCCGCAACAAAGAAGCATGCCTTATGATCCGCCGCTGCAACGACTTTGGTGCTGGTGGCGTAAGCGTAGCCGTTGGAGAACTAGCACCTGGTCTTGACATTAACTTGGATGCAGTTCCCAAGAAGTATGAAGGCCTTGACGGAACCGAACTTGCAATAAGCGAAAGCCAGGAACGCATGGCAGTTGTTGTCCGCAAGGAAAACGTACAGAAGTTCATCAAAGCCGCAAATGCAGAAAACCTTAACGCAGTTGTTGTTGCAACCGTTACGGACACAAACCGCATGGTAATGAAGTGGCGCGGAAAAACAATCGTAGACATAGACCGCTCATTCATAGACACGGCAGGTGCCCCACACGAAGCAGAAGCCCTTTTGGAAAGCCCCGCAGAACCAAAAGAATCGCCTCTCGTAAATCCGCTTGAAAGCGTTGCAAAAGTCTTGGGCAATAACCCGGATTCAGCCGCAGTAGAAAAAGCCTGGATTGCAAACATGCAGGACCTTGCCTGCTGCTCACAGCGTGGCTTGGGAGAAGGCTTTGACGGTTCAATCGGAGCGTCATCAGTTCTTATGCCTTATGGCGGAAAGTACCAGTGCACACCGGAAGCCGGTATGGCCGCAAAGATTCCGGTCCTTTCTCCCCGCGAAACTTCCACCGTCAGCCTTATGAGCTACGGCTTTGACCCCCGCGTTGCCCAGTGGTCAGCATGGCACGGCGGACAGACAGCTGTATTGTCAAGCCTTGCAAAGATTACATGTCTTGGAGGACGCGCATCTACTTGCTACCTCTCATTCCAGGAATTCTTTGGACGCGCTGTAGACAAAAAGACTTGGGGCTACCCCGCAGCAGCCCTGCTTGGAGCCTTGGACGCACAGAATTCCATGGGCACAGGTTCAATCGGCGGCAAGGACAGCATGAGCGGAACCTTTGAAAAGCTCAACGTTCCACACACACTCGTAAGCTTTGCCGTAACAACCGACACCGCAAAAAACATCAGAAGCGGTTCATTCCAGAAAGCCGGAAACGGAATTTACCTTGTAAGCGTTCCATATTCACAAGCCCTTGCACCAGACTTTGAAACCTTCAAGCAGAACTCCGAAGTTCTCTACAAGCTTAATGCCAGCGGAAAAATCAGCGCAATGTACCCGGTAACTGCCGGCGGTATTGCAGAAGCCGTAAGCAAAATGGCAATGGGCAACAGAATCGGTGCCGCAATCAGGATGATTCCAGAAAGCGCAACCGCTGCCGAGCTTGGCCTTGAAGTAAGCGCACGCGACCTCTTTACCCCGCTCTACGGTTCAATCATCGTGGAAAGCGCAGAAGACCTGGAAGCTGTTGCAGACTTTGCAGAAGGAACAGTTGTAAAGCTTGGAGAAACAACAGCAGAAAAATCAATCAACGTCTTTGGCACAACAATCGCCCTGGACAAGATAGAAAAAGCCTGGGAAGAAAAACTTTCTGTCGTATTCCCTCCGGTAAGCGGCAAAAAGGAACAGGACGCACTTGAAGACTGGGCAAAGAAAGAGCACGAATCCCTTGCAAAAGCACGCGCAAGCTTCAACATTAAGAATCTTCCTGCATCAAAGCCACGCGTAATCATCCCCGTATTCCCAGGAACAAACTGCGAGTACGACATGGCACGCGCATTCAACCTGAACGGAGCGGACACAAAGATTATGGTATTCCGCAACCGCACGCCGGAAGAACTTTCCCAAAGCCTCAGGGACTTTGCAAAAGAAATTCAGGAGGCACAGATCCTTGCATTCTCGGGCGGATTCAGCAGCGGAGACGAACCCGACGGTTCCGGCAAATACATTGCAAACGTAATCCGCGAGCACCAGGTAGCAGACGCAATCATGGACTTGCTCAAAAAGCGCAACGGTCTTGTACTCGGCATCTGCAACGGATTCCAGGCCCTTATCAAGACAGGCCTTGTCCCCTACGGAGAAATCCGCGACATGACGGACAAAACGCCAACCCTTACCTTTAACAATGTTGGCCGCCTCGTAAGCCGCGTGGTCCGCACAAGAATCGTAAGCGCAAACAGCCCCTGGGCACTGGACAAAAGCGTCCTTGAACCAAAGATGCACCTAATCCCCGTAAGCCACGGAGAAGGCCGCATTGTAATGGAAAAGGACCTTGCCAAACAGCTCTTCCAGGCAGGGCAAGTCTTTACCCAGTACGTAGACGAAAACGGCATGCCAAGCATCAGCGAACCGGATAACCCCAACGGCAGCCTCTTTGCAATCGAAGGCCTCACAAGCCCAGACGGACACGTCCTCGGCAAAATGGGACACAACGAGCGCACCGTAGGCCTTGACGCAAACGGCTCATCCGCAGACCTAATCAAAAACATTGCCGTAGAAGGCATTGCAAGCAAAAACGAAAACTCCTGCCAGAACATTTTCCGCGCAGGCGTTTCCTATTTTGCATAGAGCAAACAAATAAAAACCCTGGGACAGTTTTTCTGGAAGATTTTTTTTCTTATCTGGAGCCGCTTTTTCCTGTAAAACTGCCCCTTCGGGGAGGCCTTTTGGAACGGGCTTTCCGGGGTTCCGCGGGTCCCTTCCCGCTCCATTGCTTCGCAACGGCTGCGCCGCCCCTCCAATCCCGGCTAGGCTTAATGGCAAGTAAGCCAACCGCACAAGAAGGAGCAAATATGAAAAAACTTGCACTGGTATTTTTATTCATCCTATCAGGAATGTCGCTTATGTTTCCAGAAAAAGCCAAGACAAATTCCCAGACGGACGCCTATGAATATGAAGAAGACAGCGATGATTACGATGCTGAACTTAAAAAACTTTCCAGGCTAAGCCCCAAAGAATTGTGCGAGCTTTTATCCACGGAAGAAAACGAAAACTTCATTACGCTTTACGCCCTAAGCTTGATAAAAGAAGGTTTTGATGCCGACAAAAATATTCCTCAGGTAACAGAAAAGCGCCTCAAAGAAATGCTAAAAGAAATTGTAACTCTGGAAAGCAAAATCCAAAAGAAAATAAAAAAATCAGGCTACGAAAAAAAAGACGGCTATGCCTACCAAAAAGCCTTCGGCAACACATTCCTAGTAAACCTAAAGGCAGACACTCCCTATGCCTACCATAAAATCCACAACCCAGAGCCAGCCAACGGCCTGAACAACTTTATCAGCGTCATCTATACGCGCCCCAGCAGAAAAGGCTACATAATCTTTACAGGCCTCAGGCTTAATCTGGACAGCTCAGTTAGTGAAGAACTAGACCTTGACGAAGAAACCTTTGCCGAAATATACAAAGAATGCGAAGAAAGCTCAACATTTACAACTTCATTAAAAATAGCAGGCAAAGAATACACGGTCTTTTTCCAGGATGTTGAAGACGACTTAGAATGAACAAATTCGAGTTTAAACGATCTTGTCACTATCGGGCTTGACCCGATAATCTTTTTAAGCAGAAGTGATATTCAAGCATATAAAGAGAGAATCATGAATATATTTGTAGAATTTAATTTTCCTGGACCCGAATCCTTTATAGCAATTGCAATGATAATACTTTTTTTCTCCCTTTTTGTATTAAGCCCTGTAGTAATCACAATACTGAACATTAGGAATGTATTTGCCAAGAAAAAGATTATTCCGCGGGCCCTGCTTTTCCTGACTGTTATTATGGGACTCTGCTTTTATTTCCTTTGCCTAGACGTTTGTCGTGTAACTCCTTGTGAATGGAACACGGCTACTGTTATAGGGGAATACCACACTCCGATTGCAAGTGGATACCGTTTTTCCTTTCTAGCTTTGATTGCTCTTGGTGCCGCATCGCTTTTTACGATAGCCCTTGTTCCCGCAAAAAAACTTCCGCCGCTTGCCGCAAGCTTTGCTCTTGCAGGACTTCTTATTGGAAACCTGTTAAATCTTTTTTATGCAATCCACCTTGCGCCCTTTTTCTTTACAAAAGAATTTCCATATTTTGAAGATCCAATTAAATGCGAACCGCTTATTTTTCACTTTAACATTCTGCTGCTTTCTCTTTATTATGCAAGAAAACAAATCCTTGAACAGATTCTGCTAATGGACCAAAAAATTGCAAGGACAAATTCGCCCCGCTTAAAAAAACTCTATGCCTTCCTAAAAAAAGTTTCCAACTGGCCCATAGCCGCTTTTCTTGCCCTAATTCCCCTGGCACTCTTAATAGAAATTATTCTGCTTCTCTTTGGACAGGGAGCAGCTGGTCCTGTAAAAATGTTTACTATGACGGCAGACTGGACTTTTTCCCAGCAGATACCGCCGCCTCCCCTTGAACGCAGCGGGCATTACCTTTGCACGGTTGCAGCAGGCGGCCACAAAAACTTAGTAAAGCCCCTACGCTTTGGAAACAGAAGAGGAAGAAAAATCATTGTAAACAGGCAGCTTATGGTGACAAATGCCTTTGAAGAACTGTTAGCAGAAAAAGCCCCAGCCCTGCACAAAAAAATCCGCCGCTTTTACGACAGCCACGGCTATCCGCTTTCCAAGATTATTACAACGCCGCTTCGTGCAGACATCGTATACCTTTTGATGAAGCCCCTTGAATGGATCTTTGCCTTTGCACTATATTTGTTCAGCACAAATCCAGAAGAGCGCATTTCCAGACAGTACGCTTAGCTTTAAAAAACAGGAGTAAAAAATGAAAAGATTTTTTGCAGCAGCAATCTTAATGCTAGCATCACTTCATCTTTTTGCATATACAGAAGGCCGCACCGATTATGCTTTTGTTAGGTCGGCAGAAGCAAGCAGCACTTATTCTGAATGGCTTTCTGGAAGAAAAATTATTTATGACGCCTTGAATGCTTTTGATGACAAATTGGACACCGTCTGGGTAGAAGACAAAAGTCATTCTGGAATTGGAGAAAAGCTTACGGTAGTTTTTTATGAGCCTATTAAAATTGACGAAATTAGGATTATAAACGGATTTGCCCACAAAGACTTATACAAAAAGAATAACCGCGTAAAGACTTTGAACATTGCCTGTCTTCATACTGATGTTGGTCCTGCTGCTGATTACACTCTGGAAGACGACTGCGAAGATTTCCAATCGATTCATCTTAAAGAAACAGCTACTGTAGATGCCCTTGTTTTTACAATTCAAGATGTTTACAGGGGAACAAAATACAACGATACCTGCATTGATGAAATTAGATTTTACTACAAAGGAAAAAAAATTGAAATTAAAAATGTTGAAACTTTAAAGCAGGCAAAAAAAGATGCTAAAGCAAAAGCTTCCAAAGACCCGGATGAAGATTCAGCACTTTACAAAAAATTAGCCAAAAGGGCAAAGCGTTATTATCAGACCCAAGATGGAAAACAAAACGGCAAAGCATTTCTTCTTCCACTCAATACCAGTGATGAAAAAGGGTATGTCATCGTATTTGATGGTCGCGAAATAAGTTTTTATGACTGCTGGTTTAGAGGTGTTGATGATTATAAAAAATTGATGGCAGACTATGAACATTTATGGCAATGGAAAGAAAATCCAAAGATAAACATCTATGATTATACTTTTGTTGTAGACATTGGCTACAGATGGATGGATCACAGAAACTTTAGATTTGATTCAAGTACAAACAGTGCCATAACTGAGCAAGGAACTGTTTGTTATGGTCCAGACAATTTTAGCGGTGGCTATGAATACCGTGATTATCTGGTTGATGTAAATCCCAATAACACCTACGAGCCTTTCAGTTCTGCTGTTACGGAGCCAAATTATCAAATTAATGTAAACGGAGAAAAATATCTTCTTGCTGACCCCGAATGCCTCTTTGTTAATTATTGGGAACCCTAAGCGTTAAGAATACTTTGGAGAATACAATGAAAAAGATTTTTTTGATTTTTGCAATTTTGCTGACTGGATTTGCACTTTTTGCAGATGAGCCTCTGCCTGATATGAAAACTTACACGGTAAAATCTTCCGGCGGAAAATTTTATCTTAAGTGTGATTCAGAAAAAAACACGACGACCTGCTTTGAAATCACAGAAAAAGGTGACAGGGAAAAATGGATAATTCATGACTGGGCATATTCTGCCTTTGTTTCGGACAGCGGAATTTTCTGCATCCTTGATGATACACAGGGGCTTGTAAACGAAGATTTTGACCAGAATACAGTTTTGTTCAAGGTTTATAAAATATGAATTTAACTCAAAAACAAAAGAAATCCGTACAGGTGATTATTACTGGGAGTAAACCTTTTTCTGCAAAAAGGTAAAAAGATGCGTGAATTTGACGCGCTTTAATATGGCTCTTCCAAAAAAAATGTGTCGTTTTGACTCACTTGTAGCGGTGGCATGAGGCCGTGTGATAAAAATTGCATCCTTGCAATTTTTATCACGCAAGTTTTCTTACGAAAACTTGCAAACTTATTGCAAGAACAGCTGACGCGCCGTCCATGGCGCTATTTGTTATAGATAACAAAATACCGCAAAATTAAAACTGCCGTCCAGAATAAAAAAAAACTTGGCACGGAATATGCTATATAGTAAGTGTAAATCTAAAATATTTTGCCTAAGGGCATGGAGGTATATTATGAACGGACTTTCACTTATTGATTCAATTTTGGATGGTGTTTACGGAGCTGCAAACTGTGGCGGACGCAAGGGTGACTACAATTTTGTTCCGGCAGTTGATATTGAAAAAAATGGCAACGCTTATGTCCTCTACATGGACTTGCCCGGAAAAACAGAAGCAGACATAGAGCTTAGTGTTAAGGAAAACATTCTGACGATTGCATCTGCAAAGGCTGACGGCGCGAATAGCGGTGCAAATGGCGAAGCAAATGCTAGTGCAAACAATGCGGACAATGCCACAAATGATTCTGCAAAGAAGGAAGAGGAAAGCCGCTACTTGCTTTGCGAACGCATCCCTGCCGGTAATTTTAAGCGCACCTTTACCCTTGCAAGCGACTGCGATGCGGCAAAAATATCAGCCCAGCTTAAAAACGGCGTGCTTACGGTAACAATTCCAGTAAAGGCAGAAGCCGAAGCCCAGAAGATCCGTATTCAGGCAGCATAACAAAATCCTAAGAAGAACCGGTTTGAGCTTTTAAAGTGCAACTTTGCCGCTCAGACCGGTTCTTTTTTTTTGCACTTTGCAAAACTTGTGCTATAATAGGAGGTGACTAGGATAAGGAGAAATTTGTATGAAAAAGATAATAACTTTTGGACGCGAATATGGCAGCGGAGGCCGCACTATTGCCCGCCTGGTTGCCGAAAAACTTGGCATTCCTTTTTACGACAACGAAATTATAGACAAGGCTGCGGAAGATTCTGGGCTTTCTCCCGACTTTATCAAAAAGACCGAGCAGAATCTTTCTTCAGGCTTGCTTTATTCACTTTTGCTTGGTGCAAGCTATGCGGCTCCTGGTACGGCAGGAATTTCTGCAGGAGCTTCCGTACCATCCCTTCCCTTGGCAGATCAGGTTTTTAATGCCCAGAGAAAGGTTATCATTGACTTTGCAAAGAAAGGCCCCTGTGTAATTGTTGGCCGCTGCTCTGATTACGTTTTGCGCCATTGCGATGAAGTGGACAAGCAGGATATTCTTAACGTGTTTGTTTACGCCCCTCTTGCCTTTAAGGTAAAGCGCGCAATAGAAACAAAGGGCCTGGACCCAAAGACTGCGGAACGAGAAGTAAAGCGGATAGACAAATGCCGCGCAAACCACTACAACACTTTTACGGAAAGAACCTGGGGCAAAAGAGACCACTACGACATTCTTCTGAACAGCTCACTCATGGGTATGGAAAAGTCTGCCGACCTAATCGTGGAAATTGCAAAGAATTCCTAGAATGGATGGTGGAACAGCCCCTGAAGCAAGTTCAGAGTGACAGTTAATTGTTATTTTCCATACTAGTTGAGTTTTATTCGGACGCTTTGAATGCGGCGGGAACTCTGGTCTTCTATTATAAAGATGGAATTTTTGTTTTTGTAGACCGTGCCTGTTGGCGGGAGTTCCCCAAGCTTTTCCAAGAGCCATCCACCAAGTGTCTCTGAAACTTCGCTGTCTAGATTTAGGCTTAGCACATCGTTAACGTCTTCCAGCTTCATGTCTCCGGGAACAAGGAATTCGTTCACATTCAAAACCTTTACCTTTTGCTCTGGCGGTATGTCCGACATTCCGTATTCATCTGTTACGCGGCCAAAGACTTCCCGCAAGATATCGTCCATTGTGACTATGCCTGCCGTGCTGCCGTATTCATTCACCGCAACCGCAAACTGGGATTTTTCAAATTTGAATTTTCCAAGCAACTCTACCGCGCTCAATGATTCTGGCACAAACATTACCGGAACCATGCAAATTCTTACAAAGTCCTTGCTGCTTGTTATCTCTGGCCCCGCAAAAAGAACCGCCTTGTAATGCAGTACGCCTGTTACGGTTTCCGGGCTGTCTTTGTATACGGGCAGGCGGGAATATCCAGACTTAGCAAAGGCTTCTATAACTTCATCCAAAGATGCACTTTCGCTTATGTAGCTTACGAGTGAACGGTGACGCATTATGTCGTGTACGCGGAGGTCGGAGAATTCAAATATGCGCTCAAGCATTTTGCGTTCGTCCTGTTCAAGGGTTCCTTCGTGTTCACCAACATCAAGAAGTGTGCGCAATTCTTCCTGGGTTACAAGGGGCTGCCTTTTTTTAAAGAATATGCGCTCTATAAGATTGATGAATTTCCCAAACTGATTGAAGAACCAAACCGCAGGAAATAAAACCTTTTGTATTACGGCAAGTGCGCTTGCTGCATTTTGTGATGATTCCTTGGGTTTTACAGCCGCATAGGTCTTGGGGACAATTTCGCTAAAAATTATTACGAGGAAAGTTACAATGAATGTTGCAGCACTTACGCTTTGCGGCCCAAAGACTGCCATTGCAAAAGCTGTTGCCAAAGAAGACATGAGCGTTGTTACAAAATTTGTTCCAATCAGCGTTGTGGAAATAAGGGAATCCAGGTTGTTCTTTAGCGCGGAAACTTTTTTTGCATTGCGTTCCCTGTTCTTTAGCATCTGGTGGATTGTAATTTTAGAAAGAGACGTGTAGGCTGTTTCCGACGAGGCAAAGAATGCCCCGCAGAACAAGAGGCAGAGAAAAGCGGCAACCGGGCATACAATGTTAAGCAAGACCATCATTCTTCACCCTCCACCTTTAGCTGCCTTATGTGAACCCTTGCAATGCGCTTGTCTTCCATTTTAGAAACCGCAAAGGCAAAACCGTCTTTTGTAATGCTTTCCCCCTCTTGCGGAATGTGGCCCAGGGCTTCCATAATGTAGCCGCCTATTGTTTCGCAGTTTTGAGAAAGGAGTTTTGTATGCAGCTGCTCGTTCAAATCTGAAAGGCGGGAAAGGCCGTCCACCTCTGAATTTGAAGGATTCTTTATCTGGTCTTGGATTCTATGGGCGTAGCTTTTGTATTCATCAGAAATGGGGCCAAAGATTTCGCGGGCAATGTCTTCTGTAGTAAGAACTCCATAGGTTCCAGAATATTCATCTATAACAACAGCCATGCTCTGCTTGTTTTCGCGCAGCATCTGCTGTATGGAAGACATCTTTTTTGTTTCCAGAATAAAGAGCGGTGGCCTCATCACTTTTTGAACGCTAAAAGAAGAAATGTTGTCCTTGTAAAAGAGCAAATCCTTTATGTACAAAATTCCAACAATGTCGTCTATGTCGTCCTTGTAAACTGGGAAGCGAGAAATTCCATAGCGCTCGGAAAGCTCTATGATTGAATTGTATGATTCGGTCAGCTTTAGTGCCTTTATTTTTTTTCGGGGAATCATAATGTCTTTTGCAGCAAGGTCCGTAAACTTAAAGACGCGGTGCATCATGTTCTTTTCGTTTTTTTCAAGAATGCCCTGTTCTGAACTGACGTCTATAAAAGTCTTTATTTCTTCCTCCGTAAAAGAAACCTTTGAATTTTTTGTATTGATTTTGAATGGACTTAGAATGAGCCTTGAGATTTTTGTAAAGACAAAAACCAATGGGGCAAGCAGGACTTCCATTACGGAAATAAATCCGCTAAAGAAAAATGCAATCGGCTCCGGGTGATGGGTTGCTATTGTCTTGGGGGTAATCTCGCCAAAAATCAAAAGCAGCATTGTCGTTACAAAGGTTGCAATTCCAACGCCAGCATTTCCAAAAAGACGGATTGCAATGTAGGACAGTATTGCCGAAAGGGAAATGTTTACTATATTGTTGCCCACCAGCAGGGTGTTAATCAGGCGCTCCTTGTTGTTAAGAAGACGCCAAATCCGCATTGCAGTCTTGTTCCTTTTGTTGCGCAGAAAGCGTACCCTTAGCTTGTTTATGGAAAGGAATGCGCTTTCCGTTGCGGAAAATATCATGGAAAATAAAATGAGGACACTTGCGGCAATTATGAGTAGCGGAAGGTTCATCTAGTTTTCCTGTTCAGGCTGTCCGTTGTTTTCGCTTTCGCTTTCGTTTTCATTTTCGTTTTCTGATGAAGAATATTCTTCCATTATCTTTACCAAATTTTCTGTATAGCCCTTTGCTGTCTGAACATCCTTTGCGTGGATTCCGTTTGGAGAAGCGTCGTAGGCTTTTTGCAGAAGGTCAAGAATCTTGTCAAAATCATGGCTTCCCGAAAGAGACAGAATATATGCCCCTGTGTAGTAGGCCATCTGCTTCTGGTCTTTGTCCAGATGAAGGGCTGGATTGTCTGCAACAGAAGTTATAACTGTTACCGCACCTTCCACATTGCCTTCGTTTGCAACGTCAAAAGACTGAATGTAGGCCTGGGCAAGCTCATATTTGCCAAGGAGCCCAGTTTCGTTTTCTTCGTCAAGAGAAAGCACCTCTTTGAACATGGGCACAAGAAGCGGCTGGTAGTCTGTTGGCGTGGCTTCGTAAAATGCATCGATTGCAAGAGCCTTGTCTTTGCCCTTTGCTTTTTTTATTGCCTGCGTTAAACTGTTTGCCTTGTCTATAAGCCCCTGATGGTCATTGAATTTTCCCTGGAAGCTTGCAAAGTCGGTAAAAGATGCATCGTAATTGATTGAGTCAATGTAGTAGCCTTCCGGAGTTGTAATGAATATAGCCGGGTACTGCTGAACGTGATACTCAAGGACAAGCTTTTCTTTTTCCAAGTAGCGGGCAGCTATTTCCTGAGCGGCGTTTTTTTCTTCTTCCGTGGCATTTTCTTCCACTTCTGTTTTCTCATATTCATTCTGAGAGAAGTCCAGATTGAGCAGGATATACTTTTTGCCTATTTCCTTGGCAAATTCTTCTGTCTGAAGAACATTTGTCTTAAAGTCTGCGCTTGTATTGTCCCAGTCGTCTCCGCTAAAAAGCAGGAATATGTTCTTGCCCGACTTCTTTGCTTTTGCCGAAGCTTCATCAAAGTTTGTGTACCATTTTTTTCCATTGCTGCAAGAGAAAAAAGACAGGACAAAAAGTGCGCCAAACACGCTTCTAAAAAATGCGGCCTTTAAATTAACAGTCATGATTAGAATAATATATTTTTATTAGACCTTTTTCAAGGTTTATGCTATACTTTGGAAAAACTAAGCGAAGGGGTAATTATGTTTAAGACAATACGACCGGAAGACATTGCAGACAACTCTTTTAGAATGATAGGAAAGGACTGGATGCTGGTAACGGCATGCACGACAACAGAAGACGAAGACGGCACTATAAGGACTGGCCGCGTAAACACAATGACTGCAAGCTGGGGAGGAGTGGGAATCCTCTGGAACAAGCCGGTTGCAACCATCTACCTGCGTCCTTCCCGCTATACAAAGGAACTGGTTGATTCATCTGAATACTTTTCGCTCAGCGTACTTGGAGAAAAATACAAGACCGCCCTCAACTACTGTGGAAGCCACAGCGGAAGGGACGGAGACAAATTTGGCCCCGCAAAGCTTGACGTTGAATACATGAACAATATTCCCTGGGTAAAGCAGGCGCGTCTGGTGCTCTTTTGCAGAAAGCTCTACGCCCAGCCATTTGACCCCTATTGCTTTACTGACGAAAAAGTCATGAACCAGAATTACAAGAAGGATGACTTCCATACAATGTACATCGCAGAAATAGTAAAGGTCATAGTGGACAAGCGCTAGGTAACTTTCCCTTAGCGCTGCATGGAACCTTCCTTTATCTTGGTAAATATTGCATCCCCGGTAAGCGTGCGCACAATTTCCATGGAAAACTGCTCTGCTGCCCCGGGGCCTCTGCCTGTAATAAGGTTTGCATCGTGAACAAAGGCCTCTTCCTTGTGGGTCTTTACAAATTCCCCGGCCTTTTCCTCGCAGCCAGGGTAGCATGTCCAAGCCTTGCCCTTTAGCGCACCCGTAAGCGGAAGCACAAGTCCTGGAGCTGCACAGATTGCACAGACAAGCTTTCCGGCATCATTCATCTGGCTAACAAAATCAACGGCGGCACGGCATTCCGCAATGTTCGTTGTTCCAGGCATTCCTCCTGGCACTACAACAGCATCCGGCAGTTCTTCACCGGCAGAAAGGTAGGATTCAAGCGTCATGTCTGCGTTTATGCTAACTCCGTGGGATGCGGTAACTGTACGCGACTGGCTCACAGAAACCAGTGTTACCTGGACAGCAGCCCTTCTAAGATAGTCAACGGGCGTAATAACTTCTATTTCTTCCGTTCCGTCTGCAATAAAAACGACAGCTTTTTTCATAATTTTTCCTCCAAGCCACCATGTATTATACCTTGAAATTATACACTTAATAAAGTAAAATGAATAGCATGAAGAAGGTATTGTTAATAGATGCATCCCCCATGTTCCGCGAATTTCTCAAGGAAAAGCTTGTTGCGGAACAGGTGAATGTTGAATATGCGGTCGGCAACCGGGATGCATATACAAAAATGATAACAACGCTCCCTGACCTGATCATTATTGATGTAGAAAGCGATATAACTTCACTTCAGGAATTCCTTTTAAAGAAGCATGATGACCCCAACGCAAAAAAAATACCTATCATCATAAGCGGTCCAGACATTCCGCGTCACCACGTGGCTACCCTGGCCCAGTTTGCAGTTGTAAAATATTTCACAAAGCCAATAAAATTCGACATTTTCTTTGAATCCATAGGAAAAATACTCAAATTAAACTTTTCTCTGGACACCACGCCCAGCATTATGGAAATGCACGTTAACGGCCTGATTGTCTTTACGGAAATTGCACTCGGCCTTAACAGGGAAAAGCTTTACCTTCTAAAATACCGCCTTCAGGAGCTTTTGGACAAAAATAAGATTAACGAGCCAAAAATCATCATCATGATGACAAACATAAAGCTCACTTTCATAGACGGTTCAAACCTGGAAGTGCTCATAGACAACATTCTGGAAGACAAGCGCATAAAGCCAAAGAACGTAAAGATCCTTTCTTTTGATACCTTTACAAAGGAACTGGTTAAGGGACACCCGCTTTACAAAGACATAGAAGTTTCCGACAACATGAACGACATTATCAACTCCATGGTCGATGCAAGCCAGGGAGAAAGCATTAACGAAATTGTTTCGGAAAGGATTCTTTCTGTTGACGACCACAGCACGCAGGAATCTTCTATAGAAATGCGCTTTATGAACGACAATGCAGAAGGTGTTATTTCTGAGCAGGATTCCGGCAACGTCCTAAAAGTGGCAATTGTTGACGATGACGTTGTTATCCGCCGCCTCTTGGAAAAAGCCTTTGCAGGTGTAAGCGCAAAATCCGTCCTCTTTTCAAACGGCGTAGATTTTATGCATGCCATTGAGGACCAGGAATTTGACCTTGTTATCCTGGACATCTATATTCCAGACATCAACGGTTTTGATATTCTGCGTACCCTTCAGAGGGATAATTTTAAGGCGCCAATCCTTATTTATTCTCAAGCAACCATGCGCGATGCCGTAGTAAAGTCGCTAAGTCTTGGCGCAAAAGGCTATCTAATAAAGCCACAAAAAGCTGACGTTATCGTGCAAAAGGCCATGGAAGTCCTTCACTCATAAGGCTGCCATATTTGCCTTCGCAGGGGGATTCTTGTGGAAGTTAATTCAATAGACGCAGGTTCTAGGTTTTTGGCCAGCACCCTTCATGAAGTGCGCACTCCAATCCAGACAATAATCAGTACAGTAGAACTGCTGGGTGAAACTTCGCTGGACAAAGAGCAGAATGAATATGTTCATCAGATTGAATTCAGCGCAAACGTACTTCTTCAGCTTGCAAACGATATTCTTGACTATACAAAAATCCATTCCGGCGACCTTAAAATAGAAAACATTCCCTTTGACGTGGTTGACCTTACCGAACACGTTGTTGACCTTGTAAGCATAGAGGCAATCAACAAGGGGCTGGAAATTGTTACGGACATAGACACGACCTTCCCCAAAATCATCATGGGAGACCCTACCCGCCTTCAGCAGGTCATACTGAACCTTGTAAAGAATGCGGTTAAGTTTACGGAAAAAGGCTATGTAGTCGTCCGCGTTTACAACAAAAAAGAAAAGCTCTTCTTTGAAGTAATAGACAGCGGCATTGGCGTTCCAAAAGAAAAGCAGGACCTTGTCTTTGAAAACTTTTACCAGGTGGACGCAAGCACAACGCGCAAATACGGCGGTTCAGGCATGGGGCTTGCAATTTGCAAAAACCTTGTGGAAATCATGAAGGGCAAAATAGGCGTAAAGGACAACCCGGCTGGAGGATCGATTTTCTGGTTCTGCATACCAATGCAGGTTTCACAGATAGACGCCCAGCTGGAAGAATTTACCCCGCAGCTTACAATTCCAGAGCATACAAAAATCCTTCTTGTTGACGACAACGAACTTGCACTGGCAGCCCTTGCCACAAAGATAAAAAACCTTGGCATAGAAACTATAGACACAGCCCTTTCCGGTGAACAGGCTCTGGAAAAAATTTCGACCGCCGCAAAGGAGAAGCACCCCTACACAGTCGTCTTTGTGGACATGATTATGCCCAAGATGGACGGTTGGCGCTTTGCATCAGAGGTAACGAGCAGCCTTATAACCAACAAGCTAAAAATGTACCTTGTTGTCCCCGAAGGCCAGATGGGTAAGGATGCCAAGATGAAGATTCTTGACTGGTTCAACGGCTACCTTTACAAGCCGGTCAAAAGAAAGCAGCTCTTTACCCTTTTGAACGAAGCCTTTACCAGCCTGCCAAACATCTACCCTGTAGAAATGGAGGCAATAAAAAACATAAACCTTGCCCCGACCAACCTGGTTCCGCTAATCGAAGAAAACGAAATTGCCGGAAACTGCAAGGTTCTTGTTGCAGAAGACCATCCTGTAAACAGAAAGCTTATAGAAACATTCCTAAGGAAATTTGGCGCAACAGTATATTCTGCGGAAGACGGAGAGGCCGCAGTAAAGCAGATTGAACAGCATCCGGAAATAGACCTGGTCTTCATGGACATTCTTATGCCAATAAAGAGCGGAATAGATGCCACTGTTGAACTTAGGGCAAAGAACTACAACGGAATCATCATTGCCTGCACCGCAAACAACGACCCCAACGACTTTAAGACCTACCGAGAGCTTGGCATTAACGACATTCTCGTAAAACCCTTCAAAAAAAACGGTGTCCGCGAAATGCTGGAAAAATGGACAACGGTTCTTTCTATTCCAGCGGCAAAAGAAATTGTTTCCCTTACCGAAGTGAACAATTCTGCCGGCGACAAATGGGACATAAGCGACTTTATGGACACGGTTGGCGGAGACGAAGAGCTTGCAGTCAGCCTTATGGACGACTTTATCAAGCAGACGGAAGAAGTTCTTGCAGCCCTGCGCCCGGAACTAAAAAAGCCCCAGAAGGATTTTGCCAAGCTTGACGAACTTTCCCACAAGCTTAAGGGCAGCTGCGCAACACTAAGCATAAACAGCCTTTACACTCCATCCAAAACAATGAACGAAGCTGCGCGAAAAAACGACTTTGTTACCGTAGAAGCTTCGGAAACAGAATTTGAACTTGCCTTCATTGAATTTAAAAATCTAGAAAAAAAATGGGCGGATTCACTCAAATGAAAAAAACAAACTATCACACTCACTCAACTTTTTGCGACGGAAAAAACACCCCTGAACAAATAGTGCAGGTTGCCCTGCAGAAAGGTTTTGATGCCCTGGGATTCAGCTCCCATTCCATGTACCCCTTTTCATCAGACTGGCACCTTCAGTCAAGGGAACATTCAGCATACGCAAAAGAAATAAAGCGACTGCAAAGCCAATACAGCGGACAGCTGGACATAAAGCTTGGCTTTGAGGCAGACTTCATAGAAGGTGTTTGCGCCCCCAAGATGAGCAATTATGCGGAATTTGCCACAGACTATCTAATCGGCGCAGTTCATTATGTTCCTGGCAAGAGGGGATTCATAGAAGCAGACGGAAGCCAAGAGGATGTCATCGAGGGAATTAAAAATTACTTTGACGGAGATGTGCAGAAAGCCGTGCAGGAATATTTTTACCTTGAGCGGCAGATGCTAAAAAGCTGCGACTTTACCATAATTGCCCATTGCGACTTAATCAAAAAGCAGAACGGCCCAAAGGTAAAATCCCCACTTTTTGACCAAAACAGCGACTGGTACAAAAAAGAGATAGCCCTTTTAGCCGACAAGATTGCAAGCGCAGGTGTAGTTGCGGAAGTTAACGTAGGCGGAATGGCACGCGGTTACATGGCAACCCCCTTCCCCCACGGAGAGCTTCTTTCGCTTTTGATACAAAAAAATGTACCGCTAACCCTAAGCTCCGACTCCCACTCGGCAGAAACCTTGGACTTTGCCTTTGACGAAACGGTTCAAATGCTAAAAAAAGCTGGCTGCAAAGAACTTGCCTTTATAGAAGGAAAAAACTCGTTCAAAATGCAGCCACTCTGATGTAATTTTACCTGTTGCGTCTTTCTTCTGCGGCCTGGCAGTTAAGACAGAGCATTGCGTAAGGCATGGCTTCAAGACGGCCCTCGCTAATGTCATCTCCGCAGTTCTGGCAAACACCGTAAGTTCCCTTTGTAATGCGTTCAAGAGCCGAATTAATCTGCTCCAGACGGCGCATATCCTCGTCGCCAAGCTTAAGAGCCAAATTACCGTCTATTCTGTCGGATGCAAGGTCTGCCTCGTCACCCGGTTCTGCTGCTTCTACAAGGTTGGAAAGCTGTTCATTGCGGCCTTTTAAAGTGTCCATTATTTCCTGACGCTTTGCAAGGAGCATTTTTTTCTGACTTTCTATAAAGCTTTTCTTCATACTATTCACCTTTATTGACAATTTATGTTTTTTTGTACATACTAGTATACATACAAATTCAGCAAAAGGCAAATAAATTCTGGAGGAATTTGTGGCTAATAAAGATGACGCTATAGAAGTTGAAGGTATTGTAAAAGAAGCCCTTCCTAACACCATGTTCCGTGTTGAATTGCAGAATCAGCACGTTATCCTTGCCCATTTGAGCGGCAAGATGCGCAAACACTACATCCGCATCGTTCCGGGTGACAGCGTAAAGGTTGAACTTTCCCCTTACGACCTGAACCGTGGCCGTATTATTTTCCGCGAACGCTAACAACTGCAAGCTATTTTTTTTCAGGTTGGAAAATATATTTTAACGACTTGAAAACATCTTTAATCCCCTGAACAAGAAAAACCAATGCCAAAATGTTCAGCGGGAAGAAAAGAACTATAATCCTTAGAATAAAAAACGCCACAACAGACTGCAAGGCTCCCTTAAAGAGCATGGCAAAACCGTCTTTGCGCGACAAATCCTGCTTGTTAAAACCAGACGACCACTTGAAGGAATTTGGATTTTGCTGTGAACTGCCGCTTCTTGCCGCCCTAAAGAACTCCTCAAAAGGGTCAAAGCCGTTGCTATAGAAATTCTCCTCTCCATAACCGTCCGGACCATGATTGTAACCGCCATAGGAATTTCCACTCCCGTAAAAGCCCCAGTTTCCGTAAGTCCTGCCGCTTCCCTGGGTACGACCGCTTGCCCCCTGACCGTAGCCATAAGAAGAGCTCTGTGAGGAAGAACCGTACATGTCGTACTGCCTGCGCTTGTCCTCGTCCCCAAGAACGGAATAAGCCGCATTCACCTGCTTGAATTTTTCCTCTGCGGTCTTATCACCGGCATTCCTGTCCGGATGATACTTAAATGCGAGAGTCCTATAAGCCTTTTTTATCTCATCAGCGGAGGCGCTTTTTGTAACGCCCAGCACCGAATACAAATCGTCCATCTCTTAAAAAATAAACAAAAATCAATAAAATTACAAGGTTTTTCTTTGGATTTTTACGTATGTTTATGCTACACTAGCCCCATGCAGCACCCCATCCCGCCGGTCTACGACAGCAATTCAAAAATCCTCATCTTAGGGTCATTTCCTTCGGTTAAGTCCAGGGAGGCTGGATTTTTCTATGGGCATCCGCAGAACCGCTTTTGGAAAGTTTTGGCCACCTTGCTAAAAGACAGCCTTCCCAGTAATATAGAAGAAAAACGAGCATTTCTTCTTTTGCACGGCATTGCCCTCTGGGACGTGATTGCTTCTTGCAGCATAACAGGTTCAAGCGACGCAAGCATAAAAGACGTTGTGCCAAACGACATCTTGCCAATTCTAAAATCCACAGAAGTTGCCCAGGTTTTTACCAACGGAAAAACAGCGGACTCCCTCTACAAAAAATACCTGCTTCCGCAAACAGGGCGCAATTCAATTTGCCTTCCTTCAACAAGCCCCGCAAACGCTGCATGGACTTTTAAAAAACTCTGCGCAGAATGGGAAAAGATTTTGTCCTTTCTATAATTTTCTGGACCAGCCTTTATTTGCTAACCCGCTTTCCAGGGCTACGCTTTCGCTCCGGCCCGCCTTGCGTCGGTCTGGCTGCGCCACCCTTCCAATCGGGGGTAGGCTTTATTTGCAGAAGGGCCTGTGGGCTTTGCAAACTGGTGTTTGGCAAACTAGTCAGAAAGGTTAAGCATAATTTTGTGCGTTACTTCATTCTCGCCTGAACTTCTTATCTCTATTTTTGTAGCACTTCCATTTCGCTTGTCAGACGCAAGGTCGCTTAAAGATTTTGTTGTGTTTACTTCACTAATACCATCATCACCATCTGGCCAGTCATCACATTCTACCATGCCTTCTGTCTTAAAACTCATATAATCACTCGCATTGTTCAATACAAAGCTCAGATTATTATGAGTATAGCTATCCCACGCTCTTACTTTAAACCCATTGCTGGACTTAAACTCTTTTAGATGGCTAAAACTGCCATTAACTCCGAGATAGGCATTTCCCTTAATATCATTGTCACCTTTTCCGCCATCATCAAAATGACAGTACATTGCACAGTCACCAACAGATACCGTTATAGGCCTTATTTTTACAACCACTGTCTTGGTATAAGTATTCGTTTTGCAGTATGTCCTTGTTTGAATAACTTTAACAGTTGTCGTCGTATCTGGGTCAAGTTTGTAATCAGAAGAACTATCTCCTTCTTTTACTTCTACCGTATTGCCTGTGTTTCCAGGGCTAACACCAAAAGTCATAGCCGCATTGGTAAGCCAGCTAAATTTATAAATCGGATTACCGCCCAAACTTCCATCCTCAGTACCGCTAAAGGTAATTGTCGGGTCTGCAAGAATTCCCTGAATGTATATCTTCTCTTCAAATTCCTGGGTATTATATCCCGGCTTAGACACCGTAAGCGCAAGTGTATGCGGGCCAAGAGAGAGTGTTCCGCTTGTTGGGCTTGTAGTTGTAGTGCCACCTGTTACACTTACGCTTTCACCGCTTCCAAGGGCAGTAGCTTCATAAGTTAGGCTTCCTCCTGTTCCTCCGCTAGTAAGGTTCACATTGTAAACTCCGTAACCTGTGCTTGTGCAATAGCTGGAATTATCTGAATCCTTCGAGTCGGAAACATAAGAAATGCCGTTCCAAATGCGGACTTGCGGTTTTTGCAAAGCCGTAATAACAATGACTTTCTTTTCAAACGGCTTGTCTATGTAGTTTGCCCTGTGCACAGTTCCCGTAATTGTGTGTTCTCCAAGTGCAAGGGTAAGCGTCTTGCTGTTGGAACTGCCGCTGTTAAAACTTGTTCCGTTGTCCGTTCCAGTGATTGTGCATCCAGAAGGTGTGGCAGAAGATATTGTGTAGGCGGCTCCTGTAGCAGTTGCAGAAATTTCAATGCATTCAAAACCGCCAATTGATTTTCCGTTCAACTTGCTGCATGTAATTGTTGGTTCAACAAGAGATTTTACAATTGCAACTTTCTTTGTTGCGGTAACGTCATTGCAATACTGCTTGTGCACTACGCCAATAAGGGTATGGTAGGCAACGCTAAGGTTTCCTGTCTTTGCTTCGGACATTTCATCAAAATCACTTGCATCTATCTTTCCAGAAAGCGTGGTTCCTTCTTCCGGAGCAGTAATTGTATAGCCAACAGTATCAGATGCAGAATCAACCTCAATGTATTCAAATCCGTCAGAATCCAAACCGCATCCGTTGAATTCCTTACTAAATTCAATAACAGCCGCATCCGGGGTCTTAACAATCCTTATGTTCTTAGAGACAACAATAGGTATGGCATTGACTTTTGTTGACTTAACACTGATTACATGCTGGCCAATTCCGCTTAGCGTGTAAGTGTCTGGGGCGCTTGGAGTAAGAACGGTAGTGCCATCCTTTACTTCAAGGGTGTCTCCCGCTTCTCCAGGAGTTATTGTAAAGGAAACAGAACCGTCATTGGATTCAACTTCGTAACATTCGTATTCATCTTCGTCTTGCTTGCCATTCGGAGGATTTGCCGCCACCGGAGTAATTGTAGGTTCAACAAGCACACGTACTCCAAGACTTGGGTCTGTAACGCGCTTTTCTACAGTAAGCCCATTTGGCCCTGTTACCTGCACTGTGTATTCATAAGACAGAATGTTGTCCATCTGCTCATCAAAATAATAGAAGAAATAGTCATTGCCTGAACCTGGAACTTTGTTAAAGGAAGTGTTCCTGTTGTCGTTCACGCCCTCTTGGTACACATTACTGTCTGGGTCAAGATGCAGAATTTTGCTGCCCTTATGCGTAAGGCTCATGTCGCTTTCGCGGAGATAGTAATGCAGCTCGTAGGTGGAACCAATGTTGCACTTCAAGGTCTGGTTTGGCACTTGAAAGACAACGTAGGCCTTTCTTTCTGTTCCAGAAAAAAACTCGTGTATCGCCCTAAGATTGTTTACGTTATCCGGCGGGGTATTCTGCACGAATTTTGCTGAATAAAAAAGTTCCGGGCCTTGCTCCCTTAGTTCTGCTTCCGTAAATTCGGTGCGGTTTTCTGGCCAAAGGCATCCGGAAAGAGTAATCGTGTCGCCTTCAAATTTATCCAGGAGGTTGGCGCGGATTCTTATGTGCGTTGGGTCAACCAAAACCTCGCTGTAGTTTTCAACAAGAAGATTGTTGTCTTCATTCTGAAGGCAAAAGTTTCCACGGCCATCTGTTCCATCTGTAGCGTCTGCACCGGGCTTGCAAAGCAGTTTAATTTGCTTGGGATTAATAGTGTAAAGATTTATTTCTATGGCCCCACGCGCAGAAAGGTTGGGTAAACCGTTCCTGTCCTTGCCAAGAGAAACATTTTTTGCGTCGTATTCAAGCTTTCCAACCTGACATGTAGAAGTCCAGTATTCGTGGTATTCCCTTATTGGTTCATTATAAGAATTGGAACACGAGAAAAAGAGCGTAGAGCATAATAAAATAGCGCAGAAAAAGCCGTGGATTTTTACTTTTTCCATACGTTTTATGCCTCCATTTCTTAACTAAAACAAACCCTTTTAATCCTCCATTTTATAGAATATCACAAAAAAATCAAATGTCACCTACCCAAAAGGGTGGTTTTTAGCCTTTTTTAGCTTTTTTTTAATCTTTTTCCACAACTTTTTTTTGCCAAGTACGCTTTTTACATTCAGGACACTTCATCCATCTGGTGCGGCTCATGTGGGGAGCAAAAAGAACTGCGGCATAAGTGGGCTTATAGCGGTGGGAGCAAGAGGCACATTCGTAGTAACCGGCAGTCTGTTCAATCCAAACGCCAACAAGGGCGGCACAAAGTATAAGCAAAGTTCCGCCTCCAATCAGCAAGTTCGAAAGCAATTTTGCATTATAGCGTCTTGCAACATATTCACCTGCCAGGCACAAGATTAAAAAGCCCGCAAGCGAAATTCCTACCAAAACCCATTCCAGTTTAAGGAGTTTTTTGGTTTGCAGTTCGCTTTCTTTTTTTAGGGCAATGATGTTGGCTTCTGATTCTTTGCTAAGGTTTTCCATGGCAATACGTTCTCCTTTTAAAAGTTCATTTACATTTATAGAAAGAAGTTCGCAAAGTTCCAGCATGATGGAAGCATCTGGCAAGGAATTTCCCGTCTCCCACTTGGAAACAGCCCTGTCCGTAATTCCAAATTTTTCTGCAAGCTGTGCCTGGGTCAAATTCTTTTCTTTGCGGCACTGCGCAATGAATTTTCCAATTTTTACCATATCCATAAGGATCTCCTTTCTGATTAAATAATAGTGCTGCATAAGAAAAAAGTACACGAACCATTGGTTGAGTTTAGCGCGAATCAGTTCCACATTGCCCACACGTCAGGTGCGTAGCCAACTGTGGCATCCGTCTTTCCGTTGCGGCAAATTGGCTGGGCCAAAAGCATGGGGTTTTCCAAAAGCTTGTCTTCTTTTTCGCTGTCGTCAAGATAAGCAAAAGAAGCGTAGTCTTTGCCCTTTTTGTCTGCCAGCAATTCTACAGCCAAAGCCCTGCTACCTTCACGCTTTGCAAGGGATAAAATTATGCTTTCAAGTTCGCCCTTGGAAATGCCTTTTTCCTTAAGGTCTACCTTCTGGAAGGGGATGCGCCTTTCGCTAAAATAACGCTCCGCCTTTTTTGTGTCAAAGGATTTTGAGGTGCCGAATATTTGAATTGCCATTTTGACTACCTAAAATTTTACAACCCTTGGGGCTTCCGTAAAGCTAGAAAAAGTTGCGGTCGCATCTTTAAAATAGAGGACTTCCGTGTTGGAATCTTCCGCAGAATACATTGCCTTTAGCGAAGGGTATTTTTCCAGCATGTCTTTTTTTGGCTCAATCCTGTCATCGCGGACAAGGGTGCCAGAAAGCCTAAGCCAAGTCTTTCCGTTAAAGCAGCAAAGCTCCACCTTTGGGTTTGCCTGAATCTGCTTGGAAACATCCTTTGACTTTCCGGTCTGAATGTAAAGCTTTCCTTCAAAAATATTGATTGTACCGAAGGGCCTAACGCGGGGCTGGCCGTCTTCTACAGTGGCAAGATAATAAGTTTCGCAGGCTTTGATAAAATCGTAAACGCTTTTCATATAATCCTCCTATTAATAAGCAAAGTGAACTCCCTAAATCTTACCATATTTTTCAAACAAAGAAAATGTCAATTTGCGTTTGACCACTTGCCTTTTGTCTTTTGCTATACTTTTTCCATGAATAAGAAAAGTCAGCTTATAGCGATAATTAAAAATTACCGCATGCTCATAGCAGCCCAAAAGGATATTTCTGCAAATGTCTACAGCTTTTGCAGCAACATTGAAGTTGGCATGAATTTTATTCAGGAATATTGCAGTTCCGCATTTTCTTCGTCCGAAAAAAAATCCCCCAGGCAAAAAAGAATTCCTTCACAGGCATCTTTTTCTGAGCTGGTAAACACTTTCCGTGAGCATAAAAAAATGACCAACGTGGAACTTTACAAAAAGGCAAACGTTAGCAAGCAGGTTTATTCAAACATAATTTCTGGCAAGGTTTTTCCAAAGAGGGAAACGGTTATAGCCATTGCATTTGCCCTTGGCCTTAATTTTGAAGAGACGGAAAAACTTCTGGCTTCGGCAGGGCACTCTTTTATACCGGACGACACTTTTAGCCGCATTGTAAAGGAGTGCATCCTTCTGGAAAAAAGCATAGAAGAAACCAATGCCCAGCTGGACAAGGCAGGACTTTTGCTTTCTGCACTTGTGCTGTTTGGGGCAATTGGATGCTCAGGCGGCGGTGGCGGCGGTTCCGATGATGACGGCGTAAGTTATTCAAGCGGTTCGGGAAGCAGCGGCTCAGGAAGCGGCTCTTCTTCTAGCGGTTCTGGAACAAGTACTTACACTTCTGTTGCAGGTGGAACTTACAGGTATACTACCGCAGCAGGAACTTATATGGATCTTTATTTTAATAGCAATGGAACTTTTACTTGGAACGGACAGTCTGGTACAACACAGTACGGAGAATGGTCCTTGTCTGGAACTAATATCGATATATACATGTCAGGGATTCTTATGGGAACGGCTACAACAAACAGTGCTTATTCCCAGGTAGTATATATCGACAACAGAACGTATGTACGAAGATAAAAATTACATACTGTTGAACCAAGTTTGATAATAAAAAACCTGCCCCTTTTGCAAAAAAAAGCACGGCAGGGATTGTAGGGGCGGGCGAAAGCCCGTTGCCGCGAAGCGGTAATGGAGCCGAAAGGCGCAACCCCGGAAAGCCCCTAAAAAATGGCCTCCTTGCCATTTTTTAAGGACTATCTACGCAAACAATTGACGCGCCCACGCTGGAAGCTACGCTACGTGAACCCAAGGCGCTACTTGTTTGCAAATAAAAAATGGCAAGATGTTCTTTAATGAAATATTTGTCCGACAAAGAAAGTGCCGCAAAAAAATTATGAAAATTTTATTTTAATTGTCAAATATGTTTTCTAGTGCTATCCTTATTATATGAAGATAAAATTGTGCACACGGATTTGTATTATTTGTGCAATAGTCCTGCTTTTGCTTGCGTCGCTTGCGGTATGGCTTTATAGCCCAAAAAAAATAAAGCCAACTTTTGATGCCGCCTATTACTGGACTACAAAGCAATTTGATGCCTCTCCCTGGCTTTACCGTGAATATGCGACTGGCCACAAGTATTTTTTGTACCTGCCGGAAAAATACAGGAATGACAAGGACAATGAGGCTGCAAAGATTCCCCTGATTGTAACCTTCCACGGTTCCATGGAGCAGGCTAAGGCTATCTCTTATGCAAGGCCCTTTATTTCGGAGGAATTCCAGCGCGACATTTACCCGGAAGGCTGTGCGGTTCTGGCGGTGGTTGCGCGGATTGGATATTTTACAGACCCCCACAGCATGAGCCTTTTGATTCAGAGCGTCCTTTTGCAAAACAAGTGCATTGACCCGACAAACATTGTAGGCTGGGGATTTTCCCAGGGGGCAAAGTATGCGGTTGAGCTTGCCTGCTACGAGCCGCATCTTTTTAGGGGCGTTATTTCGGGCAGCGGCTTTTACCAGATGTCTTTGAAGGAACTTTTGACGGTTCTGCCGGTCAATTTCTACTTTGCTACTTCGGAAAACGACAAGGGCATTTTTGAGCAGGGAAGTCCCACCGGCAAGAGGTGCGCCTTTTGGTGCAGGAATTCGCGCTATGTTCAGTACAAGTCCCGCTACCACTTCCACGTTGAGCTTAAGGATAAAACCGGGCGCGGAGACGAGACTGCCTTTGACTGGATGAAGTCGGTTGTAAACAAAAAATGAAAAAGTGCCCCCCCCGCGTAATTAAATTTATCTTAAAAAGCACTTTTTTCTTAAATTCTGCTTGCCCTTTTCCGATTATGTGATATACTTATCTATTATAATGTCAAAAAGTTAACTAAAACTGTTGTGCCAAATCGAGGTAAAAAATGAAGTTAACGGCTATAAAAATTTGTGCTGCTGCAGTAGGTTGCTTTGCTGCATTATGTATTGTCAATATTTCTTCCCGTGCATTGTTCAGAAAAAAAGCCAAAATTGACTTGGAAACCGTTGCGCAGTTAAAGCTTGCAGAAATTGAAAAATATCTCTTGCCGGAACGAATGCTTGCCTTGCAACTTGCAAAATCTCCCGCAGTTATTGATTACATGTCACAGCCAGATGACCCGGAAATTGTAAGTTTGGCACGCCGTGAATTTGCAGCCTTCCAGGACTCTTTTGCCTCACACCGTACCTTCTGGATTTCGGACACAGACCTTAAGTACTATTCCAACATGGAATTCATCTACAATCTTGACAAAAAGGATCCTGCAAACGACTGGTTCCAGGCAACCATAGACGCAAACCTTCCCTTTCAGTTTTACGTAGACTATGACATTGGTTTAAAGAAGACCTACATGTGGGTAAACGTTCTTGTTTACAACCAGGCTCATAAAGTTACCGGCATAACAGGAACCGGTATTGAAATTTCAGATTTTGTCGCAGACATGTATAAGACGCTTATCAAGGGCTGCACAATGTACATGTACAACGGCGACCGCGAAGTATCCGCATCTCCAGACGTAACGGACCTTGAAAAAACAGCTCTTATTACTTCCGTTCTGCCGGAACTTGACGGCGACATAGACCTCTTCCCTAAAGAAAACACCATTCATTCAACTGCCCGCGGTGAATACCTTATAGTCCCTGTTGATTCCCTTCGCTGGCACATGGTCTTGTACAAGCCCTTCACATTCAGCGATTTTATGTCAAATGCAATGTTCCCAATTTCCGTAATACTGCTTCTTGTAATAGCCCTGCTGGTAATTTTTACAATGCGGAACATCTTCAACCCTATTATGGAAATCCGCTCAACCCTGCACGACATTGCAAGCGGAGAGGCAGACCTTACCAGCCGTCTTAACACCAACATCAACACACCTTTCAAGGCCATACATGAGATTGTAAACGGATTCAACGCATTTATGGAAAAGCTGAATTCTATCATCGGTGAACTTAAGCTTTCAGGACAGCGCCTTAGCCAGGTACAGGACGACATGAAGCAGAGTGTTCAACAGACATCCGATTCAATGACCAACATCCGCCTTAGCATTGATAACGTTCAGTCACAGATTTCTTCCCAGGCAACTGGCTTTACGGAAGCGGCGGCGGTTGTACAGGAAGTTACGTCCAACATTTCTACACTCAACAAGATGATTGACTCCCAGAGCCTTAGCATTCAGGAATCTTCTACGGCAATCGGAGGCCAGATTCAGCGCATAAGCAACATAAGCCAGTCCATGAAGGAGCTTACGGAATCATTCAACCAGCTTGACAGTGCAACACAGAACGGTATGGAAAAGCAGAAGCATGTAAACGAGCGTATTGCCCAGATTGAAGAGCAGTCACAAATGCTTCAGACTGCAAACAAGGCTATTGCATCCATTGCCGGACAGACAAACCTTCTTGCTATGAACGCGGCTATCGAAGCGGCTCACGCTGGTGCTGCAGGACAGGGATTTGCTGTTGTTGCAGACGAAATCAGAAGCCTTTCCGTAACTTCATCCACACAGTCAAAGACTATTGGTACCCAGCTTAGGAACATTCAGGAAAGTATCAAGGAAATTGTAACCGCTTCCCAAGCTTCTAGCGACGCATTCCTTGGTGTATCACAGCGCATTCAGTCAACCAACGGAATCGTACACACAATGCAGGCTTCTCTTGAAGAGCAGCAGGCAGATTCAAAAGAAGTTGTTTCTTCGCTCTCACTCATGGACAGCAACACTAAGGAAGTTCGCAACGCATCCATGCAGATGGCAGAAGGAAGTGCCCAGGTACTTGATGAAATGAACCGTTTGCGCAACAGTGCAGAAGCCGTCCGCACAAGCATATTGGAAATGTCGGAAAACGCACAGAGCATAGTAAAAAGCGGTGCCGCTCTGGATGAAAGCGTTACCCGCATGAACGAAAGCGTTACCCAGATTGGCAGCGAAATAAACAGTTTTAAGACGGAATGAGTATGAAAAAATTTGTCGGTTACGAAAAGGGTGTTGATTTAGGAGGCTGGCTTTCCCAGTGTTCAGAATACACTACGGAGCATTACAAGACCTACATTAGCGAAAAAGATTTTGCCGTAATTGCAGGCTGGGGCTGCGACCACGTGCGCCTTCCCGTTGACTGGCAAATTTTTCAAAAAGAAGACGGCTCTTTAATAGAGGAAGGATTTGGCTACGTAGAAAATGCAATTCAATGGGCAAAAAACAACAAGCTGAACCTTATTTTAGACTTGCACAAAACCCTTGGCTATTCCTTTGATGCAGAAATTGCCAAAAACAATTTTTTTGACCAGCCAAAACTTCACGAGCATTTCTATACACTCTGGACGGAATTTTCCAAGCGCTTTGCAAAAAACGAAAGCATGCTATCCTTTGAACTTTTGAACGAAGTAACCCTGCCTTCCTACAGCAACGCTTGGAACAAAATTGCAGCCCATGCAATACAAATAATAAGAAGCTTTTCTCCTACCATAAAGATTTTGCTTGGCGGCTACTGGAACAATTCAATTGACGCGCTAAAAGATTTGGACAAACCCGCTGACGAAAACATTGTCTACAACTTCCACTGCTACGACCCGCTTTTGTTCACCCACCAAGGCGCACCCTGGGTTGCAAACATGCCGCACGACTTCCACTTGGAATATCCTTCTTCTCACAAGAAGCACAACGATGCGGCCCGCTCTTTTGGCATGACGGATTTTATTACCCCAACTGATGACGAAAACAAACGCTACGACAAAGATTTCTTTATTCAGAAATGGCAGGCAGGGCTAAACGTTTGCAAGGAACGCGACATTCCAATCTACTGCGGAGAATACGGAGTAATAGACCGTGCCAGCCCGGAAGACACGCTTGCTTGGTACAGGGACATTCACGCAGCATTTGTTGAATGTGGAATTGGCCGTGCAGCCTGGTCCTACAAGCTTATGGACTTTGGCCTTAGCGACGACCGCATGAAAGGTGTAATTGGCGAAATAATCAAGCTTCTGTAGTAAAGCACAAAATTAATTTCCGTGCATGCTCAAATTTTTGTTCAAGTTTTTGCATTGAAAAAAAAGCTTGAGTGTGTATAATATTAAAAATGAACCAAGACTCAAATTCCAACAATGCAAATATAGATCTTGCGCTGTATCTAATACCAGTAACTCTGGGCAGCGCCAACGAGCAAGTGCTTCCTTCCTACAACTTGGGCATTATCAAAGAAATAAAATATTTCATCGTGGAAAACAAAAAATCGGCAATACGTTTTTTGGTTAGCCTTAGCAAAGAAATTGACATTGATTCACTAACTTTTTATGAACTGAATGAACACACTGACCTTAAAAGCATCGGAAACTATCTGGAACCCCTGCAAAAACACAAGCAGCCGATGGGCGTTATTTCCGAAGCTGGATGCCCGGCAGTGGCAGACCCGGGAGCAGCTGTTGTTGCAATGGCACACAAAAAGCACCTTAAGGTTGTTCCGCTAACAGGCCCCTCTTCCATAATTCTTTCCGTAATGGCAAGCGGATTCAATGGACAGAGCTTTGCCTTTAACGGCTACCTTCCTGTAAAAAATGATGAGCGCGCAAAAAAGCTAAGGCAGCTGGAAAGCCGCGCATGGAACGAAGATCAGACTCAGCTCTTTATAGAAGCCCCCTACCGCAATGCAAAAATGCTGGAAACAATTATAAGGGTTTGCAAAAAGAACACCATGCTCTGTATTGCAAGCGGTCTTACCTGCCAAAATGAATTCATCAAAACCCAGTCTGTAGAAGAATGGAAGAATTTTAATGCGGAAACGATTCAAAAAGTTCCGGCAATATTTTTACTTTTTAAGGAAATGATTAAATGCTAAACAAGACAATCGCACTTATGGGAATTAAACACTGCGGAAAGTCCACTCAGGGAAAAATCCTTGCAAAAAAAATGGGAAGCGACTTTTACGATACGGATGAAGTGATTGCTGAACAGACGGGAAAAAGTCCGCGCCAAATTTATACAGAGTCCGGGGAAGAAGGATTCAAGACCGCAGAAAAAAATGCCTGCCAGTTTGTGGCAGAAAAAATCATCTCTTCAAAGACACCGGCTGTAATTGCAACCGGCGGTGGAATATGCAACAATTCCTTTGCCCTAGTTGAACTTAAAAAAGTAAGCACATTTGTTTTCCTTAATTCACAAGAAAAGATTGCCGCAAAAAGAATTCTTTCAGAAGTAAAAATAGAAGAAGACGGAAGCCTTAGCAACATGCCTGCATACATAGCAAAAAAAAATCCGCACTCCCTTTCCGAAGTGCGGTCTATCTTTCATGAATTTTTTGAAGAGCGTGTGCGTATGTACAAGGGCATAGCAGACTTTTCCGTTACCATGAAAAACGCAAGTAAAAGCATTAACACGGAGCAGATTCTTGCAGCGCTAAAGAACAAGGGCATCATTCAAGACTAAGGTCCAGGCTGAATCAATGCCCCCTTCCGCGCGAATCAACCGCAAGAACAGCCACAGCCTCCGCAGCCACCTTCGCCGCCGTCTCCACAACCACAGCCTCCATCGCCGCAAGAGCCACCGCATCCTCCGCCGCAACCACCACAACCGCCTCCACAGCTAAAGTTAAGCTCTTCTTCCGTTGCATCGCGGACAGAAACAACTTCTATCTCAAACTGAAGCTTTTTTCCTGCCAGCTGATGGTTTGCATCTACGGTAACAGAATCCGGTCCGACCTTTTTTACGGTAACAATCCTGGAGCCAGCCAAGTCTCCTGCGTGGAACTGCATACCTTCTTTTATTTCTGCATCAGTTGCAAAATTTGAGCGGGGAATGTCCATTACAAGGGAAGCATCCCATTCACCGTAGCCGTCCTTTGGTTCAACAAGGACAGAAACTTTATCGCCAGAAGACTTGCCTTCCAGTGCACTTTCTATCTTTGGCAAAAGGAATCCCTTACCCTGAATGTATTCCAAAGGTTCCATTCCTTCCGTTGAATCAATTATGGCTCCGTCTATGTCTTTTAAAACATAATGAATGTTAACAACTTTATCGCTTTGAATAACCATATTAAACTTCCTGAACAACTTCTACAATTTCCGGAACTGTTTCCTTTAAGTAGCGTTCAATTCCCATCTTTAGCGTCATCTCGGAAATTGGGCATGATCCGCATGCTCCTGTAAGGCGAATGTGAACTTTATTTTCTTCATCAATGCTTATGTATTCCAAATCACCGCCATCTGCATTCAGTTGGGGACGAAAAGCTTCCAATGTTTCCTTTACTTTTTCTTCAAGACTTTGATCTGCCATAGCGGACTCCTAAATTAATTCTGTCTGTGATTGATTAAAAGATAGTAAAAAACAAAGGATTATTCAAGTATTTTTTTTGCAACCTGAACCGGGGAATCCTTGTAGTACAAACCGGCGTACACTGTGGCATACCCAAGGACATAGCGCCCATACTGTCTTGTCTCGGAAAAAGGCAGTGTCTCCAAAAACAAATCGTTGGGCAAATCATCCATGCCAAAATTCAAGTCGGCACTTTTTTGCCATGAACGGACGTGTCCAATTCCACCGTTGTATGCAAAGAGCGACAGTATTTGTGAACCTTTCAAGCGGCCAATAAGCTCCGAAAGGTAATATGTGCCAAAGCGAATGTTTATGTCCGGATCGGTCAAATCATAAATCTGAATCTTTAACTTTTTTGCAATGTCTCCAGCGGTGCTTTCCATAAGCTGGGTAAGTCCGTTTGCTCCTGCATTGCTCTGTATGCTTGGGTCAAAAAAACTTTCCGCCCGGATAAGTCCCAGAAGCAAATATTCATCAACACCATAATCTTGGCAGTGTTTTTTTACGCAGTCATAAAAAGCACGCGGATAGGCAAGCTGCCAAAGTTCAGTTGGAGGGGTGCCCTCGCTCCTGTTAAGTTTTTTTGCCGCAACCCTAAGGCTCTTTGTGTAATAAGAATTGTCCGTGGTTCCGTAATCGTAAAGCGCCTGGGCAATTTTTAGCACGCAGTCAGTTCCTATCTCTTTGTAGTGATTTTCCCATTCAGCATAGATGTGCTCAACAAGGCCAAAATCCGCATAGCCGTTAAGCAAAAGTTCCTCGTCCTTGTTGGCAACAAATGAATCGTCACTCCGCAAGACCGCAAAGCACTTCTTTACTTCTTCGTCGCTAAGACCAAGCCTGTAAGCCGCAAGTATTCTGTAATAGATGCTTGTGTCGGAATCCAGGGCCTTTTCAAAGAATTTCTTGGCAGCTTCTTCGCTTTTTACACCGTTCACTTTTAAAAGCCCTGTCTGGAACAGCCTTGCCGTTACATAGCTGTACTTGGCCACCACTTCCTTGCTTGCAAAAGTTTCTATTGACGTTGCAGTCTGATAGTAGGCAAACCAAACATGCCGCGAAAGCATACGCAAGGAAAGCGTGTCAAAAAAATCATCATAATAATTTGGGTCACGGATAGAAGGACCGTAAGTCTTTACAGCTTCAAGTGCATCCTGAATTGAAATCTTTAGCTTTGAATTTAGGAAATACCAGAGGGCACTGTCATAAGAAGCGTCATCCCCAGCGCATTCCATTGCCTTTAGATAGTCGGCACATGCCTTGTCCGGATATTTTGTATCTTTGTCGTAAATGCGGGCTGCATAAAAGTAGGCATTGTAAACGGCATCTTTTGGAAGAGACTTGTCTTCTGCCAAATCATGCATGAACTGGGCATTTGTGCTATTGTTGTTTGAACCGTAAAGATAGGTCTTTCCAATATCGTTAACAAGCTGGGGTGTAAGGCTTTCTTTTTGGGAACAAATAGCTTCTATGTCTGGAATTGAATTTGCATAGTCATAGGAAAAAACTTTCTTTCTGAATTTTATTACAGGAAAAGCATCCGGTGAAATTTTAAAGTCTTCCAAAAATTTTGAATGCTGCTTTGAATACGGCCGGCTTGTAAACCAGCGGGTAAATTCATCAGAAAAAGTTGAAGATGCCTGTTTGTAAAGGGCCGCACACCTGTAATAGGAAAGTTCATTCAGGCATTTTGAAATGTCCGTGTTTTGGGTTAAATCTACAATCAGCTTGAATTCGCCTTTTTTAAAAAGACCATGCACGTAGAGCAAAAGTGAATCATCATCAGGATATAAAGTGTAAAGCTCATGCAGGGTAAAAAGATTTTCATCAATGGAACCAAGGGAAGACAAAAGTTCCAAAGAGTGGCGCTTTATTAAAGGCGAAGCGTTTTTTATGCTTTTTCTAAGTAGCTTCTTTGCCTTTGGATAATTGTTTTCGTCCGCCTGCTTTAATGCTTTAAAATAGAATGCATCGTTTCCGTATTCAGAAGAAAGAGAATCGCTTGCCCCGCAAGAACAGAAGCAAGCTGCGGCAGAGAAAAGTAAAACAAGCGACAGAACTTTACGGTTCATCAATAGCAAGCCAGCCTATTCAGACGGAATCAAAATTGTGCTTCCGGCCTGGATATAATCAGGATTCTTGATGTGGTTATGATCTGCAATGTGCTGGTAACGCCACGGTGTCTTGTAGTAGGCATTTGAAATATCCCAAAGGGTGTCGCCCCAAACAATCTTGTAGCGGATATCGGGGGCATTCCTTGAAGGACGTGCCGGCTTTTCCGGAACAACCTGCTGCGGTGTGGTTGCAATAACGATTTCGTTTTCCTTAGCAGGAACAACTTCTTCTTTTGCCTTTGAAGCAGACGCAGGTGTTTTTTCTGCAGCATCCTTTTTCTGTGGAGGAGGCAAAGTTTCTCCTGCGTTGTGTGTCTGGTCGGCAGAAGATGTTGACTCTGAAGAGCCGACTTCTTTTGAAGAATCGCTTTCTATAGAAGAATCGGCCTGCAAGCTTCCAGATTCGTCTTCTGTTCCAGTCTTTTCTGACGATGTAGACTTTACACCAGCTTCACTTTCTGTTTTTGCTATGTGCGTTTCTGTTTTTCTGTTGAATATATTAATCTTTGACGGAATAACAAAGAGAACGAGCAGTGCGCCAAGTATACAAATTATTGAACATACTACGCAAACAATAACCGGCAGCGCAGAACCGCCTTCCTTGTCGTCATCGTCATAAGAAGACCTGCTGGATGAATTTCCGCTAAGAGTTTCCTTGTCATACAGACCTTCAAACATATTGCTCTGTGGGGCATAAGAATTTGCGGAAGAACTGTCTTCTGCTTCATCAAACAAATCGTAATCGCTCACTTTCTTATCTCCGGAATCTTCATAAAAGTTTTGGCTGGCAGGCGAGTCAGATACAAATTCTGGAACCGTAAATTCCGTACCTTCGTTGGCATCGGATTCCTCTCCAAAATTTGGATCGTCAAAGTCGGGAAGGTCCATTACTGTCTCTGATGAATCCGGGATAGATTTTACCGCTTCATCAAAGTCGGAAACTTCCGGTTCGGGGAAGTCTTCTTTCTGGGAAAGGGCAGAAGTAATGTCAACATCTTCTATGCCGGTTGGCTCAAGGTTGTCAAAATTGGGAAGGTCGTATGCATCTTTTGTTCCTGCCGCAAGAACCGCTGAACTGTCCAACTCGGTGAACGACGTTTTTCTTTCCGCAACAGAAGGCTCTGGCTCTTCTTGGGAAATTGTTTTTTCTGAAATTGTTTCTTCAGGAACGCTATCTTCTGAAACAGCATATTCTGGAACCGTAAAGTCGCTTTCATCCGCAACATCAGGAACATCCGTAACCGCTTCGGAAGCAAGTGGCTCTTCTGCTACAGTCTCCTCTGCAGAAGGATATTCATCAGCATCATCAAAATTGGGAAGACCAAAATCTTCTGTTGCCAAAGATGACGTGTCTCCAAAATCCGACAAATCCAAATCAGGCAGCGTTGCTTTTACAACTGTTTCCTGGGGTGCCTTTGGCGTAAGTTCCGGAGATGTTTCTGGCGGAGTAAAATCCGGCAAGTCCAAGTCTGCGCTAACAGAATGCTCCTCTGATGGGGCATCCTGCTCTACCACGGAAACTTCTTCCTGCGCTTCATTTGAACCGTCTTCCACAAGAGTTTCTTCCGTCTCTTCGTGAATGGGCATGTCTCCTGCAATCGAACTGTGGTCGCCAAGATTCTGCCTTGTGGACTGTACAATTATTCTGTCTGCGTTTTCCGCATCGCCTTTTGTCTTTAGTATGGATTCCAAATTGGGAAGCTCAAAGTCAAAGTCTTCATCGGAGAAGCTGTCGCTGCCTTCTTCCACGGAAGGTTCCTGCTCTTCCAAAACAGTGCCCGACTCTTCCATAACGGACGGTGCCTCAAAAAAGTTGTCCGCATTGTTTGCCTCGCCAGCATCTGTATAAGTGGAATTGTCCTGGGGCATAAAATTAAGATCTTCTTCCGTAGCAAAAATCTCTGATTCTGGCTTTTCTTCCGTAAGGGTAAAGGTGGACGTGTCTAAGATTGAATTTCCTTCGCTGTCCTTTAAAATCGTGTCTGATTCGGCTTCCGGTACAAAGTTTTTTAAGTCTTCTGCACTGGCAAAAATCTCTGTCTCCGGCTTTTCTTCCGTAAGGGTAAAGGTGGACGTGTCTAAGATTGAATTTCCTTCGCTGTCCTTTAAAATTGAATCCGAATCGGTCATTCCGTTCTTTAAAACTGAATCAACGGCATCTATGTCAGAAAGGGCGTCTGCCGTTGTAGTGTCTATGTTAAAGTTTGCGGGCTCGCTCCTTTCCACTTCAGTCCTGCTGACGAGGGTTACGTTTGTGGAAGTGGCCTTTCCAGTTTCCGGGTCGCGGACTTCTGCCTGCAAATGGTTGTTTTCATCTACGCTAAGGTTTAGGTGAAGGCTTGGAATTCCGTTGGGATGCGGCTTTAAATTTGAAATTTCCAAAGTGTCTACATATTCTGCGTCTTCCATGGAATCTGTTTCGGAGCGGTATAGGTCAATCTGAACTTTTGTCTGATTATCCTGAACTGTGGTAACGTCTAGCGCTTTTTTTTCTACGCTTCCGTCTTTCATAATCGGATAAAATGAGCCATCAGCAAGCTTGATTCCAATAGATTTCATTATTAATTCCTTAGCTTTAGAAATTCTTCCTTAAAATATCGGTTATTTTAAGAAACTTTATTAGACCAGTTCAACCTGTAGCACGGTTCACCCCTTTGGCAACCCTCCAGAATGAACCATGACTTTAAGCAACTGGCATTCCTTCTTGCTAAAACTTAGTTGCTAAAACTAAAGTCAGCAGTATATTTCAGTTCATTCACAACTTCGCCGAATTTGCGGGAAACTGAATACTTGTAAACCTTCTGTGGATTGCCCTTTGCGTCGTTGTTGTAAATTACGCGCTCGAAAAGATTTCCCTGCCCGTCAAAAGACTGGATTTCTTTTACGGCACCAGTTGTCCGTTCGTAGACATAGCACTGCTTTGTAGAAGGATGTCCTGCACCTTCCCAAACTTCAACCTGGGAAATTTTTCCGTCATCCGTGTAGCGTGTAAGCGAAAGGCGGTCAAGGCTTCCGTCTGCAAAATAGAGGAATTCTTCTACCGGACGGCCTGTTGCGGGGTCAAGCTTTGTTACTGTGCGCTCAAGAAGGGCTCCTGCTCCGCTGTAATATGATTCGGTTATTTTTCCTGCCTCGTACTTGTAGATTGTCTTGCCAGCAAGGACGTTTTCTGCATTGTATTCTGATTCAGAGACAAGGTTTCCGTCTGCACCATATTCCTTTATGGACTTCCAAATAAGCTTCTGGTTTGCATCGTAGAAGCTAGAAGCCTCCAGTTTACCAGCGGCATTGTAGGTAAATACGGTCTTGTCCACCAGCATTTCCTTGTTTTCCGCAGAATCGGATGCTTTTTTTACGGTGTAGCTTGCAACTTCCACTTCCTTTCCGTTCTTGTATGAATGAATATGCTTTACGGTAGGGGTGCGGAAATACTCCCCAAACTTTGAAATAACGGCATAATCCGTCTTTGTATAAGAATTTACGCGGGATGCAGGCACAATGCTTTCTGTGTCAAATGCAAA
>DFJV01000049.1:10725-25099 GCA_002373205.1 Treponema sp. UBA3662 | reverse complement strand
CCTAAAAACAATTATACTATACAATCGGTATTTTGTCTTTAGAGTATTAAGTAAAGAAGAGGAAAACAATTTTACACTGAATTCCAGTCGGTATTGTGGAGAATGTCCGTTGCCGCAAGGCGTATTTTTTTGACCGATTCGCTGCCACTTATCTGGGTTTTCTGAATAAAGCCTATGTCGTAGCAGCCCAAGGCATTTCCTGCACTGTGGCAGATAAAACCTTCGCGGTAGGGGCCGTTTTCAAGAACAATCTGTGGGACAAGGCCTATGCCAAGACCAAGGGCAGCAAGGGCCATAACCGCTTCGTTACCCTCCGCCTCTGCCGCAACAATTGGCTTAACATTCCGGCTCTTTATCCAAGAGTCAAAGCGGGAACGGGCAAGACCAGCCTTTGGAAGAATAAGGGGAACAGATTCAACTATATCCTGTGGACTGCCAGAAACCTTTACATAAGGCCCGGAAGAACCAGCCGCAAAGACAAGCGGACTTTTCCTTACCGGTATGCAGTCAAAAGCGTCTATACGCGCATCAGAAATGGCCGCAACAGCAAGCTCCGCCCTACCCTGCCTTATAGCATCAGGGGCAAGGGCAGGATCTCCTGTTTCCACGCTAAGCCTTACCTCCGGGTACTTTGCATTCAGTCTTTTTACAAATGGGGGCATTATCGTATAGCAGGCAGTAACGCTCGCAAAAACGTGCAGGGTTCCCCTAACAAGATTGTCCTTGTGCCTAAAGCCTTCCATCAGTTCATTCTGTTCTGCAAGGCATTTTTTTGCAAAAGCAGCAAATTTCTTTCCATCTTCTGTTAAAGAAACATCGTGTCCTTCGCGGTCGCAAAGAGTAACGCCGGTTTCTGTTTCCAAGCGGTTCACAAGACGGCTAAAAGCGGAAGGGCTTAAGTTTACCTTTTGGGCAGACTTTGTAAAATGAAGGGTAGAAGAAAGTTCCAAAAAAGCGTTCAGTTCAAAAAAATCCATTTTTAGTCCTTCTTTCCTTTGGACAGGCTTCTGTTAAAAAGGCATAAGTCGCTAATTATGCAGTCGCCGCATTTGGGTGAACGGGCAGTGCATGTATAGCGTCCGTGCAGCAAAAGCCAGTGGTGGGCATTCAAGAGATATTTCTTTGGCACCCGCTCCAAAAGAGAAAGCTCCACTTGCTCTGGGGTAGAACCAGAAGCAATGCCTGTTTTGGGACAGACGCGCAAAAGATGGGTGTCTACAGGCATTGTGGGCTGGTTAAAAACTGCGTTAAGCACAACATTGGCGGTTTTTCTGCCAACTCCGGGGAGGGACATAAGTTCTTCCCTTGATTGCGGTATTTCTGAATTGAATTCTTCTATTAATTTTTTGCTTAGGGCAAGAATATGGTCTGCCTTTGAATTGTAGAGCCCTATTGATTTTATGTAGCCAATTAAGCCGTCGCGCCCCAAGGCAAGCATCTGCTTTGGGGTCTTTACCTTTTTGTAAAGAGGAGCCGTGGCAGCATTCACGCTTTTGTCCGTAGCCTGGGCCGAAAGCACCACGCTTACCAAAAAGCAGTAAGGGTTTGGCGCAAGAAGCTCAGGCTTTGGGGAAGGATTTTGCTGCTCCAGCCTGGAAAAGATAACTTCCATTTCTCCAGCTGTCAAAAGTTCTTTTTGATTCTTCAAGTTGGCCTCTAATTCCGTATGCAGAAAAAAGCGCGGCAGGCACTGGAGGGGCCCGCCAAGGGCGGGTTGCCAAAGGCAATGGAGGGGTAGGGCCCCCCGGAACCCCGCAACGAAGTTTCAAGCGACCCCGCAAGCGCCACACACAAGGCACAAAGGGCAGCAGAAGAAATACTCAGGAATGCAAATTCAAGTGCCGCCCAAAAAACTAAAATTCCCTAAAACTACTTTATTTCCGCAAGAAGTTCCTTTACCTTGTCCGTCTTTTCCCAGGGGAATTCACTGCGGCCAAAGTGTCCGTAACTTGCGGTTGCGCTGTAGATTGGGCGCTTTAGGTCCAAAGTCTTTACGATTCCGGCAGGAGTGCAGTCAAAGACCTTCTTTACAGCCTCTACAATCTTTGCTTCTGGAACTTTGCCAGTACCGAATGTTTCCGCCATTATGCTAACCGGGAAAGGAACGCCGATTGCATAGGAAAGCTGAATCTCGCAACGCTCTGCAAGGTCTGCCGCAACGATGTTCTTTGCAATGTAGCGGGCCATGTATGCAGCCGAACGGTCAACCTTGGAAGGGTCCTTACCGCTAAAGCATCCGCCGCCGTGCCTACCCATACCACCATAAGTGTCTACGATAATCTTGCGTCCCGTAAGACCAGAATCTCCTACCGGGCCTCCAATGCAGAACTGGCCGGTTGGATTTACAAAGAATTTTGTCTTTTCATCCAAAAGCCCTGTGGGTTCAAGGACAGGCTTAATCAGCTTGGATATTATAGTAGACTTTATCTCGTCATAGGAAATGCCTGGGTCATGCTGCTGGGACAAAACAACAGTGTCAATGTGGACAGGCCTGTGTCCCTCGTATTCAAGAGTAACCTGAGCCTTTGAGTCCGGGCGGAACCAATTAATAGAACCGTTCTTCCTAAGTTCAGCAGACTTGATCATAAGCTTGTGGGCATAAGTAATAGGTGCTGGCATAAGCTCTTCCGTTTCCTTACAAGCAAAACCAAACATCATGCCCTGGTCACCGGCACCCTGCTGTCCTGAATATTCAGCCAAGCCCTTTCCAACAACACCCTGGTTTATGTCGTCAGACTGGTTGTGAATCATGTTAAGCACAGCCATTGAATTATAGTCCAGACCGTAATCCGGATTTGAATAACCTATTCTCTTTGCAACCTTGCGCGCAACTTCCTGAATGTCTACATAAGCCTGTGTGCTTATCTCACCGCCAACAAGAATCAAAGCCTGGCAAGCAAAAGTTTCTGCCGCAACATGGCTTTCCGGATCCTGGCGCAAACATTCATCAAGAACGCCGTCGCTAATCTGGTCGCAAAGTTTATCCGGATGGCCTTCACCAACGGATTCTGAGGTAAATAGATAATGTGTGGGATTTAAATTGTTGTCCATATTGGACCTCCTCTTTAGCAAATTTTTTCCTCGCCTGCAATTTGGATAAATCAGCGAATAGAAATGTCTAAGTAAAGTATAGGCAACTGTCACTTTTTATTCAAGTAGTTTGTAAACAGATTTTTTATGATACTTCTCTTTAGGACGGTAACTTTTTCCGCTCTGCCATCCACGTTTTTGCTAAAATCGGCCTTCATGCCTTTCGTCACCGCCCTTCCGGGGTTCCGCGGGTCCCTTCCCGCTCCATTGCTCCGCAACGCACTGTCGTGCGCCCCTCCACGGCGGCGTAGGCTTATTGCCTTCATTGCTTGGTGGTAACCAACCCACCACAGCAACCACCACACGTCCCGACCGATAATCTTGCTAACCCCAAAATTGAACCTATTACATTCCATTTTTTTCCCAAAAGCTAGAAATTTAGCTTTTCCCGTGTTATACTTTAAAGCACTTACAACAATCTTGCTGGAAAACAGGGAGACTGAAATGCGTTTTGAAAGTACACGCAACGAAAATAACAAGGCCGGATTTGAAGAAGCTCTTTTAAAATGTATGCCGGAAGACGGCGGGCTTTACGTTCCTTACGAAAACGAAGATTTGCGCAACTGGATTTTATATGCAGACGAAAACACCTCTTTTGCAAACTTGGCGGGAACCCTTACATCTGCCATAATCAACAAGGAATTCAGCCCTATTATTTGTGAAGCAATCGCCACAAAGGCCTTTCCATTTGAACCCGTAATCAAGCAGCTTGACGACCATCTTTTTTCCATGGAACTTTACCACGGGCCAACCGGCTCTTTTAGGGACTTTGGCATTTCATACCTTGCCTCTGCAATGGAAACAATCCTAAGGATAAACGGAGCAACTTCCATTCTTTTGGATGCAAGTTCCGGGCCTCTCGGTTCCTGCATGGCCAGTGCCCTGCGCGGGAAGAAGCATTTAAAATCCGTTCTCATTTTCCCGAGGGGTAAAATCTGCGGAATGGACGAAAGCGATTTTGTCTGGAACGGCGGGAACATCTATCCAATAGAAGTGGACGGTACGGAGGCTGACTGCCACAACCTTGTAAGGGGAATTTTTGCAGCCAAGGACCTTGTAAAAAAATACCATCTTACGGTTGCAAATTCTGCAAACATAGGCCGCCTTTTGCCACAGTCATTCTTTTACACATTCGCATTTACCCGCATAAAAAAGCATGTTACGGGCGACATTTTCTATGCAATGGAAGCCGGCAACTACGGAAACCTTGTGTCCGGCCTTTACAGCTGGCGGTTGGCGCTTCCGGTAAAGGGATTCATCCTTCCTTCCACCGCAAACCTATGCACAGACGCAAACGGAAAGGTAACAATCTCCGACAGCAGTGTTGCTTTTGAAAAGCGTGCTCCGGCAGACCCTTCAGACCCATCCAACCTTGAGCGCCTTGAGCACATCTTTAAGAACTATTCGCTTATGCTTAGAAGCTTTGTCTATCCTGCAAAGGTTGACCGCGAGCAGACGGAAAAAGCCTGCAAAGAATTGTACATGAAGTACCATGTATATGCAGACGAAGACACAAGTGCAGCCTATGCGGCAAGCATTTTGCGCAAGGACATAACAGAAGACTATGACGATTCCGTTGTTCTTATGATGAGGAATGCCCCTTCGCTTTCCGCAGATTTTATCAAGCACTGCATTGGCGAAGAGCTTACTGTTCCAGAAGAAATCCAGAAGGCTTACAAGCCCATCCGTTTGGACAAGCCTGTAATCTCGCCTTCTGACATTGACTATGTTACTTCTGTTCTAAATTCACTGAATCTTCTGAGGATTTTTTACTAGCCTTAGAAGTCTTTGCCTTTGCAAGAACACGCTTCTTTTGCACAGGGCGGACGGCTTCAAGGAATTTCTCGCACTGGTACTGGGCACCTTCCTTGGCAGCAACGAGGGTGCGGTAGAGCCGGTGTATGTGCTCGCGAAGGATGCGCGGGCTGTACATGGAAACCGCCGCAAATGCATACCAAAGTGAAGATTCCATCTTTTCCTTGTTGAACCATCTTATTCCGTTAAAGTTGTTTGCACCGGTAAGTTCCCAAGAATATTCTCCTTCCGTAAGAAGCCTTGCCGTTTCGTAAGTAGACTTTGCCTGTCCCGAAGCACCAAAGTTAAAGTCGCGGATTTTCATCATTAAGAAGAGCTTCCTGAACGTAGACTTCATTTCCTCATCTTCAAAGCCTGCCTTGTTCAAAAGCTCTGTAAGCTTGCGGTTGTAGCCCCACTTTAAGCAGTTTGCGCTTCCCGCAGAAGAAACCATTGCAAAAGCCGCAAGTATTTCTGCCGCATTTTTGTTGGAATTGATTCCTTCGTAGAAAAGATTGTCCGCATTGGCCTTAAGCGCAGAATTGGAAATCTTGTACCTTGTAGAAGACGGGGACGATGTTGCGTTGCTTAAGCCCTGGCTTGCAGCTATTGTTCCTGCAAGATATTCAATCTGCTTGCAGAATGCATTCCACCGCTGCGCCGCTGTTGCCTCCGTTGCCTTTTTCCTAATCCTGGCTTCTTTTTGCGTTGGAGTCTTGTCTTTGCGGACAGGCTTAACAAGTTCCATTTCTGCCTTCTTTAGGTTAAAGCGTTCCTGTTCCTTGTTAATTTCCGCCTCTTGGGCCGCAAATTTGGATTCAGCTTCGTAGTATTCAAGAGCCTGCTTCTTTACCGCAGCAAAGATTTCTTCCGTAGTAATTCCGTCTTTTTTCTGGGCTTTAAGAACAAGCGCCGGTGTGCAAAGGGTAGAAAGCTGGCCAAAAAGTTCCGGGGTTGCAAATTTTGCAAGGGCAGCATACAAGTCCTTGTAGCGGTATTCCTCCCATGCAACTTCAAGGTCGGGACAGCCGCCCCCGTTCAAAAGCTCGTTCAGCTTGGCGTACTTGCCTTCAACCGTGTCCTCCACCTGCTGCACGTCAAGATAGACCTGGTACTCAAAACCGTTAAGCGAGACAAACATGCCCTGGTTGATAAGGTCGTCACTTTTGCGGACGTACCAGAGGCCACTCTTGTGCTCGCGGAAGATGCAGAAGTGGTCGCTGCCGTAGCTAAGGCCAACTCCTTCTGCAAGGGAACGGCTCCTCATCTCCTTGTCGTTTTCTCCAGAGCCTACTTTTACCGCATATTCGCATGACTGCTTTATCCAGCCGGAAGCCCTTTCGTACTTGTTGTTGTAGAAGACAATAGTGCGCTCATTTCCGCATGAGTTTGAATAGGCAAAGATGTTTTCGTTTACAACGCCGTTGTTCCACACATCGTAGAACAAAAAGTTGTCCACGCCGGAGAAAAGATATCTCTTGTGCATAAGGGGGAATATGTCGTGCCAATGGCGGCTAACAAGACCTTCGTCCGGCTGTTCGTCGCGGTAGGCACGGGTATATTCCATTCCGTACTTTTCTTCAAAGCCTTCTATCTGACCGTGACCAAACATTGGCAGGCCTGGCATTGTTACCATAAGGGTACAAACGCCAAAATACTTGTCTCCCTTGCCAAACTGGGCCACCGCCGTCTCTTCGTCGGGGTTGTTCATAAAGTTTACAAAGCGCTTTAGAACCTGGGGGTCAAATTTTATGGTGTTCTTAACCGTATCGCGGTACTTCTGATTCTCTTCCTTCTTGAGCATGTTCATGAAGGCAGAATTGTAAACACGGTGCATTCCCAGCGTACGGGTAAAGTAGCCTTCCATCATCCAGAATGCCTCTGCAAGCAAAAGCGTGTCCGGCATGTCGCGGGCGCAGCGGTCAACAACTTCCCTCCAGAATTCATTTGGAATTGCGCTCTCAAACTGTTCCGTGGTAAGGGCATACTGGCTTCTTGTGGCAATGTCTCCACCATGGCCTGGCTCCGGATACCAAAGGCGGCGTATGTGCTTCTTTGCAAGAACCATTGCGGCATCAAAGCGGATAATCGGAAAGTTAGAGGCAACCTTCATAATCTGGTGGATAACCTCTTCCCTTGCTTTTTCATTCAGGAAGTCAATCTGGGCAGTGTCGTTCCAAGGCATACCTGTACCGTCGTTTCCGTGGTAGATATAAGTTACGTCCCCTGTCTGATTGTCCACGCGCTTAAAGCATACGGCGCAGTCGCTCTTTGAATAGTAATGGTCTTCAAGGTAAATGGAAACGCGTCCGTCCTGGCTTAGGTTTTCCCCGGTAAAGGAATACTGGGGATAAGGGCAATCCTTTCTTGAAACAAAGAGATCGGGATGCTCAATCACCCACTTGCCGTCCATACCAGTGTGGTTTGGAACCATGTCGCTTGCAAGACGAATTCCCCTCTGCCAACAGCGCTGCCGCAAATTTATAAGTGCATCCCAGCCGCCAAGGTTCCAGGCAATCTCGTAGTCGTAAAGAGAATATGCAGACGCAGCCGCTTCCGGGTTGCCGTTAATCTGCTTGATCCTTTTTGAAGCATAGCTTCTTTCCCAAAGACCAATCAGCCAAAGCCCCGTAAAGCCCTGGTCACGCAAAAGGTCAAGTTCCTCATCAGGAATCTGGTCAAGGCGGTTAATCTCGCGCCCATATTTTTTGCTCAGCTGGAAAAGCCAGACAAGAACCGTCTTTGCCATAAGAACAACCTTTGGCATCCATTCGCGGTCAGGGCTGAACCTTTCGTACTCGCGCATAAGGTTTTCGTAGGAATAAGGAGCCATCTCCGCATCACCGCCGTTTGTGGGGTGCCAGGCAGCTTTTTCTTCCTCACTCAAAGTGTCAATTCCTTCAAGAAGGCGGCGCAACCATTCACCAAGCAAATCCGCCCAGTAGGTGCGTATGTAGTCCAACTGCCCCTTTAGCGAAGTTGGGGAAGCAACAACCGGTTCCTTTAGCATATTGATAAGGTCGTTGTTCTTGGGGCCAAATTTGGGAAGAGTCAAGAAATATGCCTTTATCTGGTTCCATGTCTTGATGTAGTTTGCGTTAAGGGCAAGCTTCCTGTCGTCAAAAAGAATCTGGAAGGGATGGAAAGCGGGATTTTCATTCGCAAGATGCAGCATAATCAACTCTTCAAGCACCTGCTCCCTGTTGCTCCTGCGATTGTCAGTTCCCACATCAAGACAGGACTGCATCAGATAATCCTTATTGGTCATCTTTTTCTGGTAAACCGCGGTGGGAGGAAATTCTTCCATAAACTGAAGCAGAAGATTGTCGATGTTCTCCCTTCCGAAGTAAAGGTCCAAATCGTCAAGCAGATTGGAAAATGCGTCGGGAGCCTTGTCGCGGCGGAACCTCATGCACACATAATGGAAGATTTCATCAATCAGGCCCATTGCATTGAGATTTCCTGCGGACACCTGCTTTTCATCCTGTCCTCTGTCCTTGAAGAGCTGGTTCAATTTCACCTGAAAAGCCTGAACCGCCTTGAGGTTGGCAAAAATCACATTGCCGCTGGAACTGAACAGTGACTGGTCAAACTTACACAAATCACGCACGTTCCTGCTGATATGAAATTCATTGTAGGAAATCTTCATTCCGTTCCTCCATAAAATAATTCAGAGTTGTCTTTAAAAACTCAGACAAGCGAACATTTCAAATGCAAGTCCGCAATCTTACGTATCTCTTGAATCAGAGCTGATTTTGATACCAAATCCTCCACGGACACCGGCATCCTGTAAGTCCAGTTGTTTTCATTCACGGTTCCCGGCACATTTATGCGTTCATCCCCGGCCTTCTCACGGTAACAGGAAGCGTCCAGATACAGATAGTCCTGCAGAGGATTTATAAACCAGCGGCTTCTGGTTCCGGCACATTTTTCAAGAACAAAGGCCGCAACTTTCGGATCAAAACAAGTGTCCACATTCACGGGATATTTTTTCAAAGATTCGTCAGGCTTCTTTTCCATCAAAGTGTCCAAATCCGGCGCAAAAAGCTCGTTTTTCTGCTCCGCCGACTTGACGGTCTCAAGGAAAGCCCACACCGACTGCTTTTCATTCTGCCACCACTCGCGGATTGTCGAACTGTCGTGAACGGATGTCGAAGTCACGCTCAAATGCGGATAAGTGTCGAACGCTTCATACGGCTGATTCATCTGATCCCATCTGCGGGTCCATCTGACCACGCGCAGACTTGCAATGTCCAAAGCCGGCAGCACTTCGTTCAGCGCAGGAAGATTCGCTCCCAAATCCTCGGCACACGCCTGCATTTCGGTTTCCTTCACAATCGGACGGAGGATTTCAAATGCGTGTGATTTCCAGAGTTCATTTTCCTGTTCCTGCAGAGCCGCAAATTCTTCTTCCAGGGATTTTTTCTCTTCCATAGAAAGAGATTTCCATGCAGTCGTCGCGGAATAGGACCAAACAGGCACAAACCTATCCTTTTCAATTTCAATCAGCGTGCGGTCCCGCCATTTTTCCGCAAGGACATTTTGGATTGCACGGTTCTTTTCCTCGTCATCAACAAAAGCCGTGGCATAAATGAGCGAATCGCAGGTGATTTCGTCTTTGAAATTCCAAAGCTCCTCGTCTCCAATACGCACACAGATTTTTGACATCACCGATCTTGCCTCGTCCCAGTTTCCAAGGATTGATCCAACCGCTTCCGTCGGGATATGCGGCTGTGAAAGCCAGTGGAGTCTTCCGTCATCGAATCCCATTTTCTGCAGCACCCGTCTTTCGGTATACGCATACGGATTGGTGTGTCCCAGAAAAGCGGTGGTTTCCTTTTCGCTGTATTCCCAGATTCTGAAAAATCCGAGCACGTGATCAAGACGAAATGCACTGTAATAATTGGAAGCAAAACGCACGCGGTCTTTCCACCAGGAAAAATCGTCACTGATGATTTTGTCCCAGTTGTAGGTCGGGAAGCCCCATCTTTGCCCCAGAGGATTGTCGGCATCGGGAGGAGAGCCTGCCCGCAGCTCCTGATTGAAGAATTCAGGCCATGCCCAGCAGTCCACACTGTCTTCGTTCATCAAAATGGGAAGGTCGCCCTTCAAAATGATTCCCTGGGCACGGATATAATTTGAAGCATCCTTAAATTGCGAGGCGGCACGCATCTGGCACCAGACATAAAAATTGTGACTCGACCTGAGTGCCCTGTTGCTCCACCTGAGCTCAATCTGGCGGCGGTTCATCGTGCGCTTGTCTTCAGTCCACTCTTTCCAGGATGCCTGACTGAAAGAATCCTTAAGATCCTTGAAAACCGCATAAGCCACGACCCAGGGATTGTCCGCCACGAAAGTCTTTATCTCATAGTCATAATGATCCGCAAAAGATTTGCTTGAATCCGAAGATGTCTGGACCGACTTTTTCTTGCTGCTTATCACTTTTTCCATATAGGAATACAGAAGATGCAACAGCTTAATTTTACCTTCAGAAACCTTCGCATAATCAAAACGGGCACCGTACTTGCACTCCTTCACAAAAGCCTTATATGCCGCGGAAAATGGACGGCAGTTTTTCATTGCATCCTCAAATTCCGGCAAAGACTCAATGTGAATGTACATCGGATGAAGCGCAAAAGCAGAAAGTGCTGAATACGGAGAAGACTGCGTTCCCGTGTCATTTACAGGCAAAAGCTGGATAACGCCGAGTCCGCACTGAGCGCAGAAATCGGCAAATGCCTTGAGAGAAACAAAATCACCAACGGCCGGACTGTCCTTTGTGTACAGGGCAGAAAGCGGCACCACAACACCGGTTTTTCTTTCCATAAAATTAAGCCTATTATAAACTAGTATATCACACTTTTCCAAAAATAAAAAGAAATTCTTGCAAAAAAACTAAAAAAAAACATTCAAATTAAGTATTTTTTATGTTTGAATCGAACCTTTTCTCACATTTTAAGTCGGTTTCCACAGTTCTTTTAACGCCTCGAAAGTAACATCCCGCCTCATAAAATGTTCTATACGATGACGACACTTAAAGACAGATTTACAGGAGATTCACATGAACCGTTTTTCCCTCAGACTGACAAGCGTTTTCATCGCCGCCGCAACGATTTCAACAGCAAGTTGCCGCACCCCCGCAGTGCAGAAAGCCGCAGCCTCCCCGGACTCCGAAACATCTCTGACCCGGGACTTCCCCGAACACTCCGACAAGACCGTGATAGTCTCTCTTAAACCCGGCACCAGCGAAGACGAAGTGAAATCCCTCGCCGAAAAGCACAATCTCAGCGTGGTCTACATCTACAGAAATTTATCCATGTGCACCCTCGCCTCAAAAAAAAGCCTCACCACTGCCGAACTCCAGTCTCTCATCAACACTCTGGAACAGGAAGAAATCGTAGTCTCCGCAGAAATGGACCGCATAATCCGCCTGGACGACCGCGAATGGAAGGGCTTCAATCAACCGCTCACCGAATAAGGGCATGGAGACGCCCGCTTATTTCACGGTCCGGAATCATACAGCAGTTCGAATCGACCTCTGCCCCCTATTGTTTTTTCCAAAGACTTCCTGTAAATTAGAAAGTCCAGAAACCATGAGCATAGGAGGCCATTTTGGAAAGGAAGAGGATTGCGGTTATAATTCCGTCGTTGAATCCCTACGAAACACTCACAGACTTGACGGCATCTCTCTTTCAAAGCGGATTCCAGAAGATTGTCATTGTTGACGACGCAAGTTTTCCATCGAGCAAAGAAGTATTTTCAGCCGCAGAAAAGCTCGGAGCCACAGTCCTCCACACGGAACACAATCTTGGAAAGGGAGCCTCCATCAAAACCGCATTCAAATACCTTTCCGATGAGAAATGGGAAGGAGACTTTCTCACCGCAGACGCAGACGGACAGCACCGCATTGAAGACATCTGCAAAACCGCCGACACACTTCTTGAAAATCCCCATTCGCTCATTCTGGGCACACGCGACTTTTCAAAGGACGGCATCCCCGGCTTCGCAAAAAGGGCAAACAAACTGGGCACTTGGTTTTTCAATCTCACAAATCATGCGAATCTTCCTGACGCTCTCACCGGTCTCCGCGGAATTCCCCACGAACTCCTTGACCTTGCATTGACCGAAGAAGGAAGCCGCTTCGAATACGAAATGAATTTTCTGGGAGCGGCAATCAAAAAAACAAAGCCTCTTTTTATCCCCGTTGAAGCCGTCTACGAAAGCGGCAACTCGAAATCACACTTCCGGCCCCTGCGTGACTCAGCCAGATTTTTCATCAAATTCTTCCGCTTTATGTTTTCCTCACTTTCCGCGGCCGCCGTTGACTGGATTGTGTTCATCATCCTCAGACGGGTATTTGCTTTTCTTCCGTCAACAACGAATATTTTCATTTCAACAACGATTGCCAGAATCTGCTCCGGCATAGAAAATTTCTTCGTAAACAAAAAACTGAGTTTCAAAAGCAACGAAAAACCGGGCATCGAGATTCTGAAATTCACTTCGGTCTTCGTAGGAAAAATGCTTGTAAGCGCGGCACTGGTTGCGGCACTGGACAAAATCGGTCTGTCAGCCGTGGCGGGAAAACTCATCGTGGACAATCTGCTTTTCTTCGTGAGCTACTTCATTCAGAAAAACTGGGTCTTTATGCGCGGAAAAAAAATCAGCGGCAGCTCACGGCAGAACTAATTGCATTGTCCAGCGCAAGGAGTCTGTCGTAATCCTTTTTGCCGGGCTCAGACTCGACTCCGCTTGCCACATCAATCATCTCCGGGGAATATGAGTTTATAATGGAAGAAACTGTCTCAGGATTTATTCCCCCCGCAAGCCACAATGGAAGTTTACGGGAGACTGAAAGCACGTTTTCTGAAGACACTGAACAGCCCGTTCCCCCAAGCACGGCACCTTTTTTCGCATCAATCAAAACACGAGGTTCTCCAGACTCGCAAAGACGTGCCACTTCATCCACATCGGAAGGCGACTCCACATTCACCACGGCATAATGCGGAAGATTCAGATTTTCCCTGTCAGCAAAAAACTGCTCCACTGCCTTTTTCCCGTGCAGCTGTAAAAAATCCAGTTTGTTTTTTTTCACCAAAGACAACGCGGTCTTTCCTTCTTCGCTTTCCAAATCCGTCACCACGCCCACGAGCATCGGAGCCAAATCATCCTCACCGGCGGCAAAAATATGCTCATCCTGACATGTCGTGTTGAACTGTTCATCGAGGATTGACTTCACGCGCAGCACCACATCGGAAGACGCGCATCTCGGGCTTCCCTTTGAAAAAACAAATCCAAGAAAATCCGGGCCCATCAGCGTGGCACTCAAGGCATCCTCCACATTCGTAAGTCCGCAGATTTTAAGCAGAGGACGCGCTCTGTCATTCGCATGACGGGTACAGTTCTTCTTCCCCTCTTTCTTCTCACGCAGACGGGTTGCAAGCTCCAACCACTTTTTCGCATTTTGATTAACGGACGAGTCTTTGAAAGAAGTCACCAAGTTTTTTGCCATCGCAGGATTTTTTGCGGCGGCCTCTCCCAAAAGCATTCCCGTAAATCCGAGTGAACCTGCAAATCCTGCGGCTCCGGGAGTTCTTATTCCGCTTTCAAAAACAACACGCATGTCATTTCCGCAGGTCTCTTTGATTTCATTAAGCATACCGCATGGAATCAGCATATCGATTCTGAACGTGGCAAGGTCGCGGGCATTCACACCTGCAACAACAAAACGTTTGTCAACTTCCGCACAAACGGAGGCGAGTTTTTTCACGTCTTCAGAAAGACGCAGTTCAATGAAAGCGGTCATTCCGTATTCTTCACATCTTTTTGCCATCCGGATCATTTCGTCTTCCGTCAGAATACGGGAAATCAAAAGCACCGCATCGGCACCGGCGCGATAGGCCACATCGACTTCACCGGCATCAAGCAGAAAATCCTTGCGCAGCACGGCAACGGAAGATTCGGGATGCTCGGCAGTGTAAGAGTCCACGGCTTTTCCGACAGCAATCAAATCGGCGAGCGAGCCATGGAAATAATTCATTTCGGTCAAAACGGAAATGGCAGAGGCTCCGGCAGCGGCATAAGTGAAAGCAGTGGATGAAGCGTCAAGATTCGGTGCAATGTCGCCCTTGCTGGGAGAGGCTCGTTTCACTTCAAGCACAGCACCTTTCTCCGGCAGGAACGGAACGGGTTTTCCACGCATCCTCTTTTCAGGAACCGCAACACCAAACTCGAATCCGAGACGTGAAATATCCTCACGACGCTTTTTTACAATCTCATCCAAAATATTAGCCGCCATAAAAACCTCACCGGCAATTCTACAGCATTTGCCCCCTTAGAACAAGTCCCCGGTCTCAACCACCGTCATCCCGGTCCGCAACCACCGTCATTCCAAGCTTGCACCTACCGTCATCCAGAACTGCAACTACCGTCATCCCCGGACTGCAACCACCGTCATCCCGAACTGCAACTACCGTCATCCCGAACTTGATTC
>DFJV01000049.1:0-10668 GCA_002373205.1 Treponema sp. UBA3662 | reverse complement strand
TCTCCTCTTCACAAGAGATGCTGAATTAGGTTGCTTGCAACCACGTTCAGCATGACAATAGTTTCATCTTTCGGCAAAGTGATTTCCATGATTGTCCAGAAAGTCGTATTGAACATAATCATTTTCCTCTATATAATAACGATATGGCAAAGACAGTTGACGACAAAAAAATCATTTATACGATGGATCGGGTGTCGCGTTCATACGGCACAAAGGTCGTGCTCAAAGACATCAGCATTTCATATTACTACGGCGCAAAAATCGGTGTGATCGGTGAAAACGGTGCTGGTAAGTCATCGCTCTTTAAAATCCTTGCAGGTTTGGACAAAGACTTCGTTGGCGAAACCCATGTCTCTCCCGGATACACTCTCGGATATCTCGAACAGGAGCCGCAGCTTGAAGCAGGAAAAACCGTAAAAGAAATAGTGATGGAAGGTGTTAAACCCGTCACGGATCTGCTTGCTGAATTCGACAAAGTGAACGAAGCGTTCGGAGACCCCGATGCTGATTTTGACAAACTCTGCGCACGTCAGGCTGAACTTCAGGAAAAACTCGATGCCGCAGACGCATGGAATCTTGACGCAAATCTTGAGCTTGCTATGGATGCCCTCCGCTGTCCGCCGCCGGATCAGGTTGTGGATGTTCTCTCGGGAGGTGAAAGACGACGCGTTGCATTGTGCCGCCTTCTTTTGCAGCAGCCCGACATTCTTCTTTTGGACGAACCGACCAACCACTTGGACGCAGAAACAGTCGCATGGCTTGAGCGTCATCTTCAGAATTACAAGGGAACCGTCATCGCAATCACTCACGACCGCTACTTCCTGGACAACGTGGCCGGATGGATTTTGGAAATGGACCGCGGAGAAGGATACCCGTTCAAGGGAAATTATTCCGCATGGCTTGAGGCAAAGGAAAAGAGACTTGCCCAGGAAGAAAAACAGGCTTCAATCAGACAGAAGCAGATGCAGGAAGAGCTTGAGTGGATTCACGCCGGGGCAAAGGGTCGTCAGGCAAAGCACAAGGAGCACATCACAAAATACGAACAGCTTCTTGCCGAAGAAAGCAAACGGGTCACCCTCAAGGATTCACAAATCTCAATTCCCGCAGGACCCCGTCTTGGAAATCTCGTAATCGATGCGGAAAATCTCACGAAGAGTTTCGACGACCGTGTTCTGTTTGAAAACCTTGACTTCCACATTCCGGCAGGTGCTGTGGTCGGAATCGTAGGACCCAACGGAGCAGGTAAAACCACTCTCTTCAAAATGATTGCAACCGCCGCAGGTCAGAAAGTCCAGATGCCCGACGGAAGCGAAGGCGAGGAAAAGCCCGACAGCGGAAACCTCAAAATCGGTGAGACCGTAAAACTCGTTTATGTCGACCAGATGAGAAGCAGGCTCGATCCGAACAAAACCGTCTGGGAAATGCTTTCCGGCGGAGCAGATTTGGTGAAGCTCGGTGCAGTTGACGAAAAAGGCAGGCCCGTAAACGGTGCGGTGCGTGAAGTGAACAGCCGCGCATATTGTTCATGGTTCAATTTCAACGGTGCCGAACAAAACAAAAAAATCAGCGTGCTCTCCGGCGGTGAAAAAAACAGGCTCAATATGGGAATGATGTTTAAGGAAGCGGGAAACGTATTGCTTTTGGACGAACCCACGAACGACCTCGACATCACCACGACACGAAGTCTTGAGGAAGCAATCAACGACTTTGCAGGAGTAGTCCTTGTCATAAGCCACGACCGTTATTTCCTCGACCGCGTCTGCACACACATCCTTGCGTTCGAAAACAATTCCGAGGTGAAATGGTTCGAAGGCAACTGGAGCGAATACGCAGAGTGGAGACGCAAGATGCTCGGTGACGATGCAGACCGTCCGCACAAAACAGTGTACCGCAAGCTCGTGAGATAAAATCACAAATGTCTTACAGCATTGTGCAGGCAAACAAATGGCCCCGTACACTGAAAGAAAGTGCGGCATTCGCTTTACCCTACGAAGCGGAATGTTGCAAACTCTTTTCAATGATTGAAGCCCGCGACTCTTCGGTGATGACGCTCACGGACGACGACGGGTTTCCGCACGGGGTCTTTGCCTACACAAAAGGGAAAGTGCTTCTTCCATGTCTCCCGGAAAAAAACGACGATGTGATTGACGCACTTCAATCTTTTCTATACACGCATCCGGTCTTTTGCATTTCAGGAAAAACGGAATTCATAAACACAGTCCAGACCGCACTCGAAAAAACCGGAACACAGGCCTTGAAAGAATCCAGGGATTTTGGATTTTTCATACGGGAAAAAAAATCGGCAGCGGAAACACGGTCTCCGGCAGAAACAGAAGATGACGTGGTCTTCGTGCACTGCGGAAAAAAAGATGCGCAGCGCCTGATTCCACTGCAGCTGGACTACATCCGCGAAGAAGTTCTTCCTGAAGAAATGAAACTCAATCCGGCGGCCGAAAGGCTTTCGTTGGAGCGTCACTTAAAGGAAGGGACCGTTTATGCTCTGATGACGAAAGATGGAGAGTTCACGGCCAAAGCGCAAATCAACGCGCAGACAAAAAATTTCGCACTGGTCGGAGGCGTGTTCACAGCCCCTAATTTCCGCAGAAGAGGACACGCAGGATTTCTAATGGAAAATGTTTCAAGAAAAATGGAGGAAAACAAAAAGACCGCCGTGCTTTTTGCAAACAAGTCAAACACAGCGGCCCTTTCGTTGTATGAGTCCTGCGGATTTGTCCTCCGCTCGGAATACAAAATCTGCTACTACGATTAACGAATCACTGCTTCACAAAAACAGCCGGAAGATTGAAGTCGAATCCGTTGCCATCCTTCGGAAGATTTTCGCTTGTCACACGGGCTTCGTTCTTATCGAACACTTTGAAACTCAGAGTCCAGGTTTCATTCATATTTGAAGTTTTGCTGAAGAACGCCTTTTCCTCTTTTTTCGTCACTTTGAACGTGATTTTATTCACGCCCATTTCGAAAGTGCCGCTCCAAATGACTGTGGATTTGGAACTCTTCTGCGTAACCGTCATCACGCCGTTTTCCGCAAGCGTCATAACCGTACTGCAGGAGCCGTTCACAAAAGCCCAATCCCCGGCATACATTGAGACAGCAGCGTTTTTAATTCCCTCGCCAATCTGATTTCCGGTTTCCGCAACAGTACCCTTGAGTTCCTGCCACACCTGTTTTCCATCATTCATCAAAGCGTTCCATGCCGACGAAAGGGAACCTTCCTCTGCGAACACATTGGAAACCGCCAGCATTGCAACCACCGAAAAAATCAGCGCAAATCTTCTAAACTTCATCTGCCACCTCCTGTGAAAATCAAAAACTCAGTTGGATTCCGTTGCACCGGGAAGTCCTATATCCTTGCGGTAGAACATACCCTCGAAGCTGATTGTATGAAGCGCATTGTAAGCCCTGTTCCATGCAGTGTCGAAAGTGTCTCCGTATGCAGAACAGGCAAGCACGCGACCTCCGCTGGTCACAAGCCCTGTGTAATCCTGTTTTGTGGAATGATCGGCACGTCTGTCCTGAATGGCTCCCGCAACAAACACCTTGGCACCGCTCCTGTGCAAATCATCGGTCTCGGCAAAAATCGGAATGCCCTTCTTGTACTCACGGGGATAGCCGCCGCTCACGACCACAGGGGCCACGACGAATCCCTTTTTCCAGGAAAGCTCGAATGACTTCAAATCTCCGTTTACAATAGACTCGCACAGATGCTCAAAGTCAAAATCCATAAGCGGAAGAACGGCCTGAGTCTCCGGGTCGCCAAGACGCACATTGTATTCAAGACATTTGGGACCGTCTTCAGTGAGCATGATGCCAAAGAAAATGAATCCGCGGTAATCAAAGCCTTCTTCAATAAGACCTTTCAGCGTGGGCTGAAGAATGTTTTTCTCGAACTGCGACTCAATCAGCGGAGTCACATCGGTCACAGGACAGACCGCTCCCATTCCGCCGGTGTTGGGACCTTTCGCACCTTCGCAAAGACGCTTGTGGTCACGGGCCGGAAGAAACGGAAGGATGCATGCGGTTCCCTTTTTCACAGAATCAGGAGTTACGGAAACAGCCGCAAGAACGGAAATCTCGGTACCGCGCAGATACTCCTCAATCACCAGTTTCGAACCTGCAGAACCGACCTTGCCGTCTTCCATCATCTCTTTCACCGCATCACGGGCCTGCTGAAGACTCTTCGCAACAACAACACCCTTTCCGGCGGCAAGACCATCGGCCTTCACAACGATGGGGGCACCGTGGCTTTCAATATAATCAAGAGCGGCATCCTTGTCGGTGAAAGTGGCACTCCGGGCGCAGGCGACTCCGTATTTCTTCATAAAGTCCTTCGCCAAATCCTTACTCGCCTCAAGCTGGGCAGCATTCTTTTTCGGACCCACAGCAGGAATATCCGCACTCCAGAACGCATCGGCAAGACCTTCCGCCAGAGGATTTTCAGGACCGATCACAGCCATCGTGCATCCTTCGTGACGGGCAATCTGAACATAGCTCTCGTTTTCAGAAAGATTTTCCGCAAGATAATCACATTCGGAAGGAGCAACGTTTCTGCACTTTGCCTCCTGGGCAGTGCCTCCGTTTCCAGGCACACAAATCACTTCAGAAACCGCCATACTCTGGGCAAGTTTCCATGCTATGGCGTGTTCGCGTCCGCCGTTTCCAACAACAATAACTTTCATAACTGTATTGTAAATTAAAAATCCGATTTAGACAATAAGATTTTACGCAGGCACTTCAAAAATCCATACAGGCAAAAAAAACGCACCCCCGAAAAGGAAGTGCGCTCAAAATGCCATTCAGATTGAATTACAGGCCGAAGAATGAAAGCGGAATCTTGTATCCGATGTCAAACACCAGACCACGGCGGGTTCCAATCGCAAATGACTTGGAGTTGTTTGCATACTTTGCCTCGACAGGAAGGAAATCCAGCATGTAGCGTGCTCCGTAAGTAAGGAATCCCATGCCCAGACGCTGCTCGTAGGTAAGCCCTACGCTCAATCCTATATTGAAAATATTGTTGAAATCATAATGATAATCGGGTTTTCTATCGCTTCCGTCATTTCTTGACTGCCACGCAGTCATCTGCCCAAGCGCAAATGAGAAGTAAGGACCCACAAAGAAATTGAACTTCTTGTACTTGACGGTAAACAGAACAGGCACATCCAAAGTCACATAATTGACTCCGGCCTTGTAGCTTCCGTTGCCAGACGCAAGATTGTTCACATAAAAATCAACGCCGGGCTGAACTCCGAAATAACCTCCGAACGGAATATTCACATCAATACCACCGCCGAAATCCAGATTGTCACCGAATGCCTTGAACTCATTCGAACCGTCAGGTTTGTTTTCAACGGTGGATCCCAAAGCACCAAGTCCCAAATATCCGTGTCCGATAAGAACCGGATCAGCAGCAGCCAAAGCAACAGAAACAAGTGCAACGGCCGCCAAAGCAAAAATCTTCTTCATACTAATCTCCCAAACATGAAGGATGGAGCAATTATGGAGCAAATCAACCATTAAGTCAAGGCATAGGCAAAATCAGCGTTTTTTTTGGATGAAAGGCCGAATCAAACGGCTTCGCAGTCCTCTGTGTCTCCCGCTTTCCGCACTTCCGCTTCCGCTCCATTCCGCCTTGAAGCCAGAGCCTTCAATTCGGAAACTGTGCTCCAATCGGGCATAGGTCGGGAGCACTGAGTTCAGAAGCCGGAGTTCACCAAACTTTTACAATCGCTTTTATTCGTGCGGAGGGTTCAATACCCCGACGCTCTGCGTCGAGTGTTGGTGATTGAATAAATTTTCAAAAACTGATATATTTGTAGAAAGGTTTGTCAAACTAGCTTGATTTTTTTTAGGAGGCGATTTATGGACAGTGGTAGTTCCGGCCCTCAACGTAGCGGCATAAATCACACAAAATCGCCTGAATCGGCAGACTGACACTTCTGCATCTGGTCCAGGCATAATTTCACGCATGGAAGGCAGATTATGATTACATACTGGCAGCAGGATGACGGAAAACTTGTAGAGAAAACCGAAGAAGAACTTGACGGCCGCAAGAGCACCTGGGTGGATGCCCGCTCGGTAACCCGCAACGACATTGCCGAACTCGAAGAAAAATACGGCATAGACCCTGAAAATATGCTCGACATTCTGGACCCCGATGAACTTTCCCGTCTTGAACGCAACGATGATTTCAATTACACGCTCACGATTTTACGGCTCCCCGTTTTTTCACCCGGAGATGAAATCAGTTATTTCTGCACGCCTCTCGGCATAATCATGAAGGAGAAACTCTTCATCACAATCTGCTGGACCGACTGCGAAGTGCTCAAGGATTTTGCAGCCAACCGCATCAAGGAACTGAAGCTGAACGACTTCCCGGCATTTGCAATCCGCTTTCTTTCGCGTTCCGACACAGCTTTCCTGCGCTACCTGAAGGAATTGAACCGCCGCGCCACGACAATCCAGCACGAAATGCTGCAGTCAGTGGAAAACAACGAACTCATCCAGCTGCTCAACATCCAGAAATCACTGGTTTATTTCACCACATCGCTCAAAAGCAATCAGATGCTGCTGGAAAAATTCCGAAAGACGAAAATCATCAAACTCGATGACGACGACCAGGACTGGCTGGACGACGTGGAAATAGACAACCGGCAGGCTATGGAAATGGCAGACACATACTCAAACATCATGGCCACAATGAACGACTCTTTTGCAACCGTGCTGTCCAACAATCTGAACATAGTGATGAAGACCATGACAGGCTGGAACCTTGTGCTTATGGTTCCCACAATCATTTCAAGCTACTACGGAATCAACGTGCCGCTTCCCTGGATGCACTCGGGATGGACAGGCGCAATCGTAGTCCTGATTGCAAGCATTTCCTTTGCAGTGGTGGCGTACATCGCATTCATGAAACGGAATATCACTTCAATATCAAATCAAACAAAAAACGTAACCAAACGGCAGCCTTTTTCGTTTAAACAGCGTAGGGAAGCCATCAAGCAGAAACGCTCACTCAAAAGAATGGAAAAACAAGCGGAGGCAAATAAATGAAGAAAATTTCCATCATTGCGGTAATTGCGGCATTTTCGGCACAATTGTTCGCACAGACAGATTTCACCGGCATAGATATGCATGAATTCAAGACCAAAGGTACTATTTCCTATACAATAGGAGAGCATGTCGACTCTTTCCCTGCAAGCCGCCGACTTGATTCTTTTGCCATAAATTCCTACGAAACCACATACGCACTGTGGTACAAGGTTCTTCAGTGGGCGGAAGACAACGGATATTATTTCCAAAACAGAGGACAGGAAGGCTCCGAAGGCACCGTGGGAAAGGTCCCCACCGCAAACGGAGGCTTTCAACCCGTGACCCGCGTGAACTGGCATGATGCCATCGTGTGGTGCAACGCTCTTTCCGAAATGGAAGGCCTCACCCCCTGCTACACCTACGGCGGAAACATAATCCGCGACTCAGGAGACTCGATAGCCTGCGACCTTGCAGATTGCGACTGGGCCGCCACCGGATACAGACTTCCCACCGAAGCGGAATGGGAATATGCGGCCCGCAAAACAAAGACATCCATTCAGCGCGGAGATATTGCAAGCGGTGAGTCTGCAATGTTCAGTGCGGAGGATGTGGCATGGCTTTTCGACAATTCGAACGGCACTCATACAGTCGGAACTGCGGGAAACAAATCTCCAGTTGAAGAAGGCCTCCCAATGCCGGGAAGCGGAAATCCGAACGGTTCAGGCCTTTTTGACATGACGGGAAATGTGCTTGAATTCTGCTGGGACTGGTACGGAAAATACGAGGACACAAACGGATTTGCGGCAGGCCCCCGGTATGGAGAAGGCAGAAGCGTGCGTGGCGGTGCATGGTCGGACGAAACCCTCTTCTATTATGTCGGCGACAGATATTCGTTCGACCCAAACGAGGCATACACCTATTTGGGATTCCGAATCGCAAGGTCACTCCGTTAGTAAGAATCACTCCTTCTCTTTAAAGTCTCTGCCCCCTCATCGCAGTGTCGGGGACGACCAAAAAGTTCGTTGCGCAGCGTCATTCCGAACTCGTTTCGGAATCCATGCACTATATCCAGCACAGATGCCGGAAAAAATTCGCCATGACGCAGGTTTTAGACAGCCTCCCACGCACACAAAAAAAAGGCCCTCTTCAATTCCGCCGCCGGAATCGAAAAAGACCTTCATTACTCAAGGAATTCCCAAAAGTCAGCCAGGCTTTTTGAAAATTCCCATTCACTCAAAAAACAATCAATAGTTTTCTGCCTTCACCTGGAAATAGCTCTGCGGATGCGCACAGACCGGACATACATCGGGAGCTTTCTTTCCCACGCAAATGTGACCGCAGTTTGCACACTGCCAGACAACATCTCCGTCTTTCGAGAAAACCAAATCTCCCTCAACATTGGCAAGCAGCTTCTTGTAACGCTCCTCATGCTCCTTCTCAATTGCCGCCACACCCTCGAACATCTTTGCAATTCTCTCGAAGCCTTCCTCACGGGCCTCTTTTGCGAACGTGGGATACATCTCCGTCCACTCGTAATGTTCGCCATCTGCCGCAGCCTTAAGATTCTCCGCCGTAGTTCCAACACCGCCGTTCAGCAGCTTGTACCACATCTTGGCGTGCTCTTTTTCGTTGTTTGCAGTCTCCTCGAAAATTGCGGCAATCTGCACAAACCCGTCTTTCTTTGCCTTTGAAGCAAAATATGTGTACTTGTTGCGAGCCATTGATTCACCCGCAAAAGCCGTCTGCAAATTCTTCTCGGTCTTTGATCCCTTGAGTTCCATGTTATTCTCCTTGAAAAAAATCAGCCCCGCCGCAGCCACTTTATACGCAGGTATCTGTTGCTTAAAATATAAATTGTACACAAACTAATGTCAATTTTAAAATCGCAGTTTTAAAAAAGATTACCCACACCTAACCGCAGAAGCCCGAGACCATGTTCAGAAATCAGAAATAGAAAATCCTAAGTGTTATTCTGCTCCGGCTTTTGTTCAGACTTCTTGTCCGACTCATAGCTCTGTCGTGCCTGAGTGAAAACCGTATGCAGCAAATCCTTGGTCCTCGTAGTCACCATCTGATAAATCTTCTGGGAAAGTCTGTGCGCACTGTCGCTCTCAAGCCCCTGTGTCCCGTCTGCCTTCATAAAAACAAAAATATAAAGCAAACCGGCCTCAGTCTCACGCTGCATCATCAGCACCCCGTTCGAATGAAAATGCATCCCATTCACAACCAGCAGAATATCCTTCACCTTTGCATAAGTGGGAAGCTCCCCCGGGTCGGCATCAAAAAGAACGCACGAAAAATGATTCAGGCTCACATCCTCAAGTTTTCCCTTGTACTCAATCTTCTTATAAAAAAAAGTCACGTCGCTGGTGTCATCGCAAATGGCACGCACAGTCTTTCTGCGTCCCGCCGCCTGATTTGCATGCATCACCTTGTCCAGCAAAGCGAAATTCTTCGAATGATGATACTCCAGCGCCACACAACCGCACTGCACCCCGACATCAAACAAATAATATCTCTCCAGACGCTCCCGCTCCGACTCGCTCCTCCGCTTGGAATAAAGCACCCCGATTCTGACCCGATTACCATAATCATGCTGCAGATGCAGAATATACTTCGGCCAATCAAGCCCCTCAATCACAGCATCAACATAGAAAAAAAGAATGCAGTCAGAAAACAGAGAAATTATGATTTCAACTTTCTTATACAGCGGACAATACCGATCGTCGCAAATAATGTAACTCTCATAACCATGGTTCAAATAATCTTCCATGTAAGATTCCGGCAAAAGAGACGGATCTGGGGCAATAAAAAAAGTTTTACGTCCGGCGTAAAGGTCAGCGGTCGACTCACCCATAGAATACCTCCTTCGCCACGGACACACGCAGCAATAAATTCCCCGACACTGCAAACACGGTAAAGACTATTGTACATTGTTTTTTAATTACTGTCAAAGAAAATTTTGCGACACCAAATTTCATCTTAATCCGTTTTTCTTTTTTTTTCATCAGAACGACAGGCAAAATCAAACGGCTCCGCCCTCCCCTGCGTCTCCCGCTTTCCGCCCTTCCGCTGTCGCTCCATTCCGAATTGAATTCGGAACGCTGCCGCGGGGCTCCAATCGGGCGTAGAGTCACAAGCCGGAGGCTTGTTCTGAGAGTTTCGCTTTGGTCGCAAAGGCTCCCATTTTTTCTTCGAAAAAAACAGCAAAACTCTCGCAGTACAAGGTTTTAAGTTTTTGCGCAGCAGCCAGTCCAATAAATACCGTCATGCCGAACGTGATTCAGCATCCATTGAATACCGTCATGCTGAACTTGCTTCAGCATCCATTGAATACCATCATGCCGAACTCGATTCAACATCTATTGAATACCGTCATACCGAACGTGATTCAGCATCCATTGAATACCGTCATGCTGAACTTGTTTCAGCATCTATGTTAGGATTCCGAAACGTCACCCTGAATCTATTTCAGAGTCGGAATGACACTAGGCGGCAAACTCATCGCCCCCTTTAATCCCCAGCCGCACCACAACAGCCCCGTATTTTTAGCAATTCGGCCTGATTATCTTTGATGAAAAGTGAATCGTAAACTGCAACGGAAGATTCAAAAAT
>DFJV01000151.1:447-51462 GCA_002373205.1 Treponema sp. UBA3662 | reverse complement strand
TCTTGTAGCCAATCACAAGCGCAAAACCTGCCGTCAAAGTGGAAAGCCCTTCGCACACGCGGTAGATTACAAGCTGGTTGGAAGCATAACGGTCAAACTTTTCTTCCTGCCCCGCCAACTTCAACGAATCGTAAGCCAGCGCATCCCCTGAACCGGATGCAAAGTTGTAGCACAGCGCATGAAGCCCAACCGAAATGCAGACCATGGCAAAATTGTTGGAGAAAATCATCACCATGTCACCTGCAATCCGCATCAGGCAGGAAATCACAAGCGTCTTCTTCCGTCCAAAAACATCCGCCAAAACACCCGACGGAATCTCGAACAAAATGCTAACGATATGAAAAACCGTTTCCGCAAAACCAATCTGCGCAAGAGAAAATCCGCGGGCCGCAAGAATTGCAACCCAAGCTCCAGAAAGAGAAATCTGGCCAAAAACCGCAGATGAATATAATCTTCCAATTTGTTTCTTAATATTGAACATAACAAGCCGCCCCTTTACGGCAAAAATAATAAGTCGTAAAAAGAGGAAGTGGTTCTAATGCGTTGGATTTTTTTTAGAAAAGGGAATTACAAAAGCGACAATCGTTTAATGCAAAACCACAGTTTTCTGAAAAAGGCCCACTACCCCTATTGGCGGGTAGAGATATAGCATTTTTCTAACAATAAAACTGAAGTTTTCCACATAATACTTGTATTTTACTCCAACAAATAATTCTTGTCAATCTGAATTTTCTGGACGGAAGCTTTTTTATGCTCTACCATTCATTTCCTCTCTAACTCGACCGCCATGCCATATCGTCACCGCCCTTCTGGGGTTCCGCGCTAACCGCGCTCCATTGCTAACGCAACCCGCCTTCGGCGGGCCCCTCCACGGCGGCGTAGGATTAAATAGAATTCCTTCTTGGCAAGAGCAAAACGTTCGTTTTTAAAAGCTGGCATTCAGCTGGTAGATATGATATACTTGCAGAAGTAATTTTAATAAAAAGTAAGGTGTTTAAAATGAAAAGTACAGTTTTTAAATTGATTTGGTTTGAATTTCCCTTGACAAAAGCAGTATATGCATACCTTGCATATTCAAATCCGGTCAAGGTGAACAATTCATTGTTGCCGGTAAGCCTATTATTGCTTATTATCGGATTCATCACATGCACAGTCAGTATTCTCTTGTCAAAAAAAATATACAAAAAAAGTTTTTATGAAAACAAGATAGTAAAGAGATTTTTTTGCAAACCCAATTCTGATGAAAAGACAACCATCTTTGGCCTTTTTGCAGCGATGCTTGGCTTGGCAGAAACTGCAGCCCTGTTCGGTTTTGTTCAATATATAATTACCGGAAACCTGATTGTCGGAATCATCTTGTTTGCATTTTGCTTTATTGCCTGGCTCTTCAACTATCCTAAAGCAATAGAGAATGACGGCAAATTGGATTAAGAAGCAGGAAATGACAATGCTGGTCATTTAGTTGAATATCTGTTTGCAAAGGCTTTGGCTCACCCCGCTGGCAGCACGCAGCTGTCTTCCGCTACCTCCTCTGCGGGGCAATCTCTTTGCAAAGTCCAACAAATGCCCCAAGCAAGTTACAAAGCAACCGCCAGATAAAGCCATACATTCAATTTCTTTGCCCAAACTCCATCCAGCCAAAAGCCGTACACCAGCACATGCCAAAGAAGATTAAGAGTATAAACAGGGTCAAAAACAAGCCAGGCGGCGTTATGGCACCAATAAGCAATTCCTTAAGGTCATCCTTCATACCTTCCCACTCCTTTTTATGCTTATTATTGCGGTCTTCTGGAACATAACGTTTTTTCTTTCCGTTTTCCAAAAGAAGATAAATGTCTGCCTCCATATCCTTCAAGGAAGTTACATATTTAATAAAGAGGATTATAGATATTGGAACTGACAGGCAAAACCAAAATGCCGAGGCCTGAAAATTAAGATTCCTAAAGTTGAACTTATTCAAAAAGAGGGCTATTATTACTGTCAGAAAAACAAAAGATATGCATGCAAAACTTGCCAGCACAATTTTTCTTACAAAATTAAATTTAAACTCGCACCAAGCCCTGCCCCTTTTGGGTATGTCAACATAGCCAACCGGTTTAACAAACTTACGCACAAGGGGCTTTATGTCCTGCACAAGACGCTTTCCCTTTCTTCTGAAGGGGCCGCCTTTGGAAACAAAATACCGCGAGTCCCTCTCAATCTTTAGCTCCCTTTTTCCATATTCATTGTGATAATGTACAAGGGTAATCAGGAAGAATAGACCCGACAGCATAATTGCCAGCCCGGATCCTGTTACAATGTCCTTAAAAATCAGCGAAAGTGCTACAAAGGCAAGCAGGCCAATTAAAAGCGTTGCAACAATTGCCTTTAACCACCAGGGCATAAGATGGAAGAACCTTTGCTTAATTTCGCGCACGCTAACCTTCCCCGTCTGTCCGTTTACCGCAAGGCAGACATCCCCAGACGAAATATAATAGACAGGAAGCAAAACCGGCATCCGTAAAAGCTCACTTGTATCTTTGCATCCTGCGCTGGCAAGTCTAGTCTTCATGGTTTTACGGGCAAAAGAATTATAATAAGAAGAAACCTCCGACTTGATTTTCCAAACAAGGCCTTCTTTATTAAGGTCTGCAATCTTGACCCTATGCCCTGCAATGTAGCCAAAATCAAATTCGGTAAGGCTAGAAACGTCAAAGGGTTCCATTGCATCCAACAGAAGGTTGTCCAGCCGGTCAGAGGCATTTATAAATTCATCGTTCACAAAGCCGCTCATGTGGTAGACATGATTATCCTCTTCCTTGGACATAAAGCAGTCCACAGGCCCCCGGACCAATTCATAAGGCAAATAGTAGCCCTTTAACTTTTCAACCACTTCCAGAGTAAGAGCTTTTGCCTCCGCCTTCCACCAGTTTGCCTTTTTCCAAGCGACAAGCCTCTCCTTTGCTTCGTCTTCAGTAAGCTCAAAGGGAATGACAAGTTCAGGCATATTGCCCGTCTTAAGATATTCCTTTCTTACAAGTGCCCTACCGCAGAATTCACACTTAGAAAGAGCCTCTCCCTTTTCAAATACAATCTCTGCCCCACAACCGGTACACTCGGCATGTTCAAGGTCGTAGGAAGAAACACTTTCCTGTAGTTTTTCCTGATGAAGTTTTCGGAATCCCCTCTTCTGTTCTATAGCTTCTCTTATGGTAACAGAACCATCGCAATAAGAGCAGCGGTAAAGCCTCTTGATAATATCGTATGCTGCTGGTGCGCCACAAGACGGGCAGTGAATGTCCGCCATTTTGTTTGAGGTAATCATATTTTTATCATAGTATAGAAGAAAATCTTTGTCTAGCAGAGAAATATTAAAGCACATCTTTAATGACAAACCTGAATATTTTTGTTATACTGCATTTACAAGACACAAATTAAAAGCCGGCTGTTGCTGCAAAGAACGGACAGCCGCTGTGGTTTATGCTTTGAACCTTCATGCTTGCGTGGAGGCCTAGGAACATGAGCCGCATCACCAATTTTTTTTACATTTCAAAAATCAGACAACTCGTTATGGCTCCCAAGCCTTGCGTGCCGATTAAAAAAATCGAAGGACGTGAGGTGTAACATGAGGCCTACAAAAAGCAGGGAAAAGTTACGCTACCACAAGAAGCTCCTGTGCGCAGAAAAACAAAAGTGGCAGCTTGAAAAGGAATGCCGGGAATCAAAGGAGTATGTCCCAATTCCCAAAACTCTTGTTGGCTACAAGGTAAAGCTCGTGCCCATCGAATCCCTTAACAATCTTGACGATGGTCTTGCCGAAGCCGTAGAAGCCGCAAGTTCATGGTTCACCTTTTCCGAAACGCCCTTCAGGTTCTGCAACCTAAAGAGTTACAAATGCGAGTTCAACAACCGTATACTCCCCTGGGACTTTTCTGCCGAAGAAAAAATGAAGGACTTGTATTTTAAGGACAAGCTCTATAAAAAGGGGCAGCTAAAACTTCTTGACATCTCAGAAGAAAGTTTCCAGAAGCTGAGCATGGCTGCAAAAAAGTATTTTGTTCAAGGCTGTGACAGGTACGATGCAAGGGGCAATGCAGTTTACATTTACCACCCTGCAATTCCGCGGACATACTTACGCGAGCATGAAGAAAAACTTTTTTGGAACTGGCTTTCCATTCCAAACTCGGAGGCCCAATCTGAAGCAAAAAAGATTTCCAACTGGCTGGACCGCAAAAAGGAATGTCAGCTTTGGCATTACCAAGGTTACCGCACAAGCTGGCATTTGCGCTGGGAGAAGAAGAAGCCCAACAAGCAGTTGAGGGCGCAGCTAAAAGAAGAACTTTTACACTTGCGCAAAGAATTTGAAGCGGGCGTTACGGGCGGCGATTGAGCCCGTTGAGAGGGGGACGGCGCAACGAAGTGCGGCGTGGGGGAGAGACTTCTCCCCTCATGAAGAAAATTTTTGGAGGAAACATGAAAAATAATTTTAAATGGCACAAAGAACAGATTGGCGGAAAATGGTTCAGCGTATGCGACCATGAACATGTTCCAATGATTGAACATACGAAGGACGGAAAGTACAAGCTTAGGAATGCAAACGGAAAAGCGGTGCTGCACGAAAATTACGAGGATGCGGTAAAGCTTGCCCTTGAAGTGTGGGAAAAATTCAAAAAGCTAAACCGCGGCTGGGAAGGATAAAAATATTTTTAAAGCCTGCCAGTAAAGCCTGCCCTAGTTTTTTTTCTACATTTGACTATAATAAAAGAGAACCTTGCTCCTTATGCAGAGCTTTCTAAGGTTCCCATATATTTTACAAAAAGAGGGATTGATATGAAAAAATCGGCACTGTTTTTTGCGGCACTTTCCATGCTTGCATTTTTGTCCTGCTCACAAAAAGACGTTAACAAGATGCGGTCTATTGCGGTTAGCGGCACAGGAAAAGTTATTGTTACCCCGGACAAGGCAACGGTAAAGCTTGCTGTCATAACGCGAAAGAGCGACATAAAAGAGGCTCAGGAAGAAAATGCAAAGGCCATGAAAAAAATTCAGGATGCGCTTTTGGCAAAAGGTGTTACAGCGGAAAACCTTCAGACCTATGACTATGAAATTTCACAGGATTCCCACTGGAAAAATGAAGAAAGGGTTTACGGACTTTACTGTGTTACAAACCGTATAAAGGTTACGGTGCAGGATGTGGAAAAGGCAGGAGACATTATTGACCTTGGCATAAGAAACGGCGCAACCGGCGTAGACGGAATTTCTTTTAGCTACGAAGATGAGGTAAAGGCAATAAAAAGGGCCAGGACTCTTGCCATAGAAAACGCGAGGGCTATTGCAGAGGAATCCGTTTCTGTTGCAGGCACAAAGCTTGGAAAAGTTCTTACAATGAGGGAAGACACGAACAATGGTTACGGAAGTAGATTTTCTGCTTCAAATTCCATTACGCAGACATGGGGGCCAGACACTCCTTATGATGATGCAGCAGAAGCTTCCACACCCATTTCTTCCGGCAAAAAAGAAATCAGCATAGTGATGGATATTACCTACGAGCTAAAATAAAAATGTGGCGCTAGAAAATGACATCTAAAAGTGGCACTTGCAACAAAGAAAACAAAATTGCAAAGACGGCTCTTTTTTCTTATGCGGAAAGCAAAGAATATTTTGCATACATTTGCAAAGCAGACTTCATGCCCGGAAGCGGTGACTTTGAAGACGAAGATGCTATTGCAAATGACAAAGAATGCGACTGTTTTGAAATACGCTTGGGAAACATTTCTAGCGCGAAAGGCTGCTTGGCTTCCGCAGGTTTTGCAGAAAGCATGGAACAAGCAGTCCGCAAAGTAGAAAGCCTGGACGGTTTTGTAAAATGGCTTTAGTTTTTTATCAGAACAATTTTATCCAAAGCCCTTTTACTTGGCAAACAAATTCTGAATCTTGTCTATAAACAAAATAAGAAAAACAATGCCAAGTACAAAGCTAAACACAATTCCTATTCCAAGAAGAAAAACCTTTATAAAAACCTCGCCATCAAGTTCCTGAATTTTAGAAAGAGCATTGTCTGTACCACAAACCCTTACAACATTATTTCCGTCAAGAACATTCAAGTCCACGCTCCCCTTTCCAATGCGGGCAGCAAAAGTTACTTTTTCACCGCCCTTCATATAGGCATAGGCATAGCGGACAGCCGGCTTGCTTAGCCTTTGCTTTACATGCTCAAGGTCCACATTCAAACCGTCGGGATAATATCTTGCCATAGAAATTTTTGAAGCCTTGTCAAACTTTGCGTCATCTTTTTTTAGCTTGGAATATGCGGCAATTGGAAATTCCAGCCTTACATTTTCCGGAATCTCAAAAACCACTCCCTTGTTAAAGCGGAACTTACCGCGCAGCTCTGCAAAGTCTTCGCGCTTCCAGTACCAGCTTTCCTTGCGCAAGCTATGGGGGCGGGTGTAAGTTTCCTTTTGAATTTTTATGCAAAGGTATTCACCCTTAAGTACATCAAGGGCAGAATCATTTACGGTTTCGCCATCGTAAAAGGCAAAGTCCTTAACAAGGTAGACTTTTGGTTCGCCCTGCAAAGCGCCAGCAATTTCTTCGTCGGTTGTCAAAACAGGAAGGTCTGCCGTTAATTTTTTGAATGCGTTTCTTGCAGACAAAACGCCCCTTATCTTTCCAACAAAAAAGAAAATTCCCCATGCAAAAAGAAGAGTTAATAGTCCAAAACAGACGGTCGATAAAACTTTCATGTTTTAATTATAGCACAAAAATAAAAATAGGCAATCCTTGCAGAATAAGGACGGCATGCCAACTTTTACATTCATCAAAATGCTGCAATCGGGAATTCATGCCGCTGCATTCCCCGCTTTCCAGGGCTACGCTAACGCTCCGGCCCTTCGGTCTTGCCTGCGGCAACCCTTCCAATCGGGCGTAGGCTTATTTAAACTATTCCTCATATTCAGCAACATCGTTTTTGCAAGAGGAAAGTTCTTTTTCTAGATAGTTACAAAAGCGGTCTGAATTTTCATCGAGTGACGCAAACTTTACCAAGTCACTTTTCCCATTTGGCAGACGAACAGTCAAAAAGAAATTGGATGCACTTTCCAAAAAACGCGGTTTTCGCTCAAAAGATTTTATCTGTTCTATGTCCGCCATTTTTCTTAGGAATCCTTTTTTATAGTAAAAGCAGCGTCTTTGCTCTTCCACAATTATTGTGTGGTTAATAAGGCAAGCAAGATAAACCAAAGAAACAATTGCTATTGCAAAAAGAAGAAAAAGTCCAAGAACCTTCTCTGCAAAAGTACAGTTTCTAAGATCCAAAAAGTAAAAAACAGAAAAAGAAAGCAAAAGGACAAGTATAACCATAAGAAAAATATACTCCCCTTTATTTCTATACACCTTGTATGTCTGCTTCTTTCCAGAATCCGCATTTGCCCAAGCACAGCCTTGCGCAAAGGAATAAAAATAATCTTTATTCACCATTGTAGGATCAACATGAATTTTCTCTTTTCCAAAAACGACTGTAACAGCACCGGCATTATCTTGGCGCGCAGAAATTATGTCGCCACGCACAAAGAACTTTGTTCCCCTAAAAAGCCTGGTAACGGAAACCTGTTGGCCTTCAACTTTAATGCAAAAACCAATGTCAAACATAAGCCCCACAAAGCCAAAGATGCAAAAGGCCACAAAAAAGACACTTGCAATTTTTACATCACACAAATATGAAAAAATAAAAAAGCCTGCAAATATCAATTCATATACCACAAGAAGCGGAATTATCCACTTTGGCGCATGAACAGAAAAGCTATCACCGCTAACATATTCAAGCTTATGCTTTTTTAGCTCAGATTCTCCTTCTTTACGAGAAAAAAAATTCAAAATAGAAATTATTATTTGTCTAAAAATGGTTCCCATACTCTCTCCTTAGCCCAAGGTCTACTTGCCGGAATTGCCAATGCACTTGCGCCATTCCTTTGCTTTGTCCAATATCCCATTTATAAAAGTGCATTTCATTTCCGTATATTTTATTCTGTCTTTGGGGTACTGCTTAGCCAATGATTCTTTTAATTCAGAATATGCTCTTGCGTCTTCTTTGTGGCTGTTAAGATAATCCCTCATGTTTAGGTAATTATTCCAGCGCTCAGAATTGTAAAGCACAACATGCACATGAACCGTCCTGTAGTCTTCCCCGCCGCAAACATACAGGTATTGGTCATCGTAATCCTGCCCCCTAAAAATAAAGCCGCCTGCTTCCAATTTTTTGTTCATGCTAAGGATGGGGTTAAAATCCAAGGTGGCCACAGCAAGGTCTATTATTGGCTTTGCAGAAATATTTTTTATTGCGGTGCTGCCAACGTGCTGTATGTCCACTGCAACATCAGAAAGGATTTCTTTTAGTTCCTTAATTATTTCTTTTGCAAAGTCTTCCCACTCCGGATTGTGTGGCTCAACAGAAACCATTCCCCTCTTAAGGCCAAGCTGCATTTTGTCTCCTTTTGCATATTGAATTGCTGTGAAAGCAAGAGCGGCAACACCGTATTAACTTATTCAAAAAAAATTGTCTGGTCAAGACCTCCAATGGTACTGCACAAAAATTACTTTATTTGCATCTTTTCTTGCAAAACAAAAGCTGTCTGTTGTATTGCCCAATATTTTTTTGATATAGTATAAACAAGGAATCAGAAGGAAAAAAGGAGTAAATGAAAAAAATGGAAATGTTAAATCTTATAATGAGCAGAAGAAGCTACCGCGGAAAATACAAGGAGCAAAAAGTTCCCAAAAGTGATTTGGTAAAAATAATGCAAGCAGGACTTGCCGCTCCATCAGGATGCAACAAGCAAACAACAAGTTTAATCGCGGTAGATGAGCCGAACCTGCTAAAAAAATTAAAGGAAGTTATTGTTCCTTCCGTTGCAGAAACGGCACCTGCAATGATTTGTGTCCTAACAAAGCGCATAGCCGCATACAGGGACCGCTGTTTTGCAACCCAGGACTATTCAGCCGCAATAGAAAACATGCTGCTTGCAATTGTGGAACTTGGTTACCAAAGCTGCTGGTACGAAGGCCACATAACAGATGAAGATAAAATCGGAAGAAAGATGGCAGACATTCTTGGCGTACCAGAAGATTACGAGCTTGTCTGCTTTCTACCAGTTGGCATTGCAGAAGGAGAAGCAAACGCGCCAAAGAAAAAATCTTTTGAGGAGCGTGCCTGGTTCAACGGATTCGGAAAAGCATCTTCTTAAAAAAGCGCACCTTGGTAATTTTAGCTTAGACTTTTTTTTGTGCCTTCCTAAAGTCCCTAGGCGACTGGTTAAAATATTTTTTAAAAGTTTCAGCCATATAGCTTGCTCCAGAAAAACCTGTCACTTCTGCAATCTCAGACATTGACATGTCACTGGACTGGAGCAAGTCAGAAACCTTTCGGCAGCGGTAGTACATCAAATATTCAACCGGAGATTTTTCCGTAAGCTTATTGAATATTTGGTTGCAAAGGCTTTGGCTAACCCCACCTGCCTTTGCAATGCTGCCTAAACTAATGCGTTCCATGTAGTGCTCGTCAATATAAAGCATCATCGACTTTAGTTTTGCATTGTGACCAGAACCTTCGTCTATCCTGTGAATGTGAAGGCGGTAAGCGTCGGTAAAGCGGCGCATTATAATGTCCCAGACTTCAAAGAAATATTTTGTTATCAAGAACTCGCTTCCATTCGTTTCCCTTTCCATGTCAAGAAGGGCCTGGTAAATCAAAGGACCGTCAAAATCTTCCGCCTTAAAATGAACGAAGGAAACGCTCTTGTCTGTGATTATAGGCTTTACCGCTTTTTGTTCAACTGCAAAAGAAGAGCAGATAATACTAGGGTGAAGGATGGCAATTATATAGCGGGCAACACGGTTTGTAGTGGAAAGGGAATAATGTATGCTTCCAGAATTTACAAAGATAGTGTCGCCTTTTTTTAGCTTTACACAAGTTCCTTCCACCATGTAGGCCATCTCACCGCTTTTAACGGCAACAATCTCCACGTCCTCGTGATAGTGGGGAATCCGCTCCCAACTACAGCCTGAAACAAGATATCCGTCAAAAATATAAGAAGGAAAAGAAGGGTCATCATACTTTACAATTTCCGATCCGTCTTTTCGTTTTGCAATAATTCCCTTTTTTTTACTGGCCATCGCATACCCCAATTTAATAACAATCTTACTTTCAGTATAAAAAATTGTTATCAAATAATGTAAATTTTACAGTTTTCTTACATTATTTTATTAAGTATAATACCATTGTCAAGAAAAAATCAATGATTTTTTTTGTTAAAAGTTAATGCAGGAGGCTAAAGATGGAAGTTAAAAAGACGGATGCAAGAGACATAGAAGTCTTGACGCAACGGAAATGGGGCACTTTCTCTATAAAAGCCTCGGCTTCAATGAAAATACGGCAAGCATGACAATCAATTTATAACAGGAGCGCAAAATGGAATTTATTGCAGAAAAAGACATTAAGGACTTGGCAAACCCGGGAGTTGTCTCCCGCCAGCTTTTGAATCCTGAAAATTCAACAAGCAAAAGAGTTACCATTACAGAAGTTCACCTTGTTCCTGGAGCAAGCCAACCCCGCCACACCCATGACGCATCGGAACAAATATGGTATGCTTTAAAAGGAAGCGGAAAGCTGCTTCTGGCAGACGATAAAGAAAAGGAATTTAAGGCAGGAGACGTAGCGCGTTTTGCAGACAAAGACGTTCACGGTCTTTTAAACGATGGTGACGGAGAGTTTATTTATGTCTCAGTAACAGCACCGCCAATTAATTTTGGCTACGCTTACAAGGAAAAACGGTAACAAGGAGTTTTTATGAATTTTCCTGATTTTATGTTCAGCGTAAAAAACAAGATTCCAGCTTCACAGCAAAACACGGCTGACATAGAAGGTTATTACTACACCGCAAAAGACGGAAGCCAGATGGCATTCTGGACATACAAAGCCGACCGTGTTTCAAAAGAACACAAGCACGACTATGATGAATGGATGCTTTGCGTGGAAGGAGAATACATTGTTACCATAGACGGAGTTGAACACAAACTTCTTGCGGGTGATGAGCTTTTTATTCCAAAAGGCAGTTTGCAGGGCGGAAGTGTAAAAGCAGGAACCCGCTCAATCCATGCATTTGGCGGTCAAAGAGTCTCCCCATTCGAAACTGTAGCTTATACCAAAGACATCAAGGAAGAAGTCTTGGCATTCCTAACACAGGCCTTTGCGGAATCAGGAAAAACTTTTGAAATAGAAGGGCGGCATAAGATCTATAAGGACATAGAAAAGAATTTTGAACGCTTCCTATGCCTTAAGGATGGCAGTAAAGTAATAGGCACTGTTGCGGTAAAAAAACTTACCGATAGTGACTGTGAGCTAAAAACCATGTACCTTCTAAAAGAATATCAGGGCAAAAAACTTGGCTACGGTCTTGCAAAAACTGCAATTGAATTTGCAAGCAAAAAGGGATATTCAAGAATCTACCTTGATTCAATGAAGCAGCATGAAAAAGCACTTAAGCTGTACAGTTCGCTTGGTTTTAAGGAAACAGGCCGTTACAACGACAATGACAAAGCGGAAGTCTTTATGGTAAAGGAACTAAAAGTGGAGAATTGAGCCTATGAAAAAAATGCTTGTTACCGGAGGAACGGTTTTTGTAAGCAAGTACCTTGCAGAATACTTTGCAAAAAAAGATTTTGAAGTCTTTGTCTTGAACAGAAACACCCGTCCTCAACCCGAAAAGGCAAAGCTAATTCAGGCAGACAGGAACAACATTGGCTCTGCACTCAAGGGACATACCTTCGACATCGTAATTGATACAGGCTATGCAGAAAAAGATGTTAAGAATTTGCTCAGCGCCTTTGACAGTCCAAAGCTTTGCGGAAGGGAAAAATACATATTCATAAGTTCCAGCGCAGTCTATCCAGAAAGTCTCCCCCAGCCCTTCAAGGAAAGTGACAAAACCGGATGGAACAAAATCTGGGGCGACTATGGAACAAACAAAATTCAGGCAGAAGAATATTTGCTTTCACAAAAAAAAGATTCATACATAATACGCCCGCCATATCTCTACGGACCAATGAACAATGTCTACAGAGAAGCCTTTGTCTTTGAATGTGCCCAAAAGTCCCGCACCTTTTACATGCCAAAAGACGGTTCCCTAAAGCTGCAATTCTTTTATATAGAAGACTTGTGCAAAATCATAGAAATTATAACAGAAAAGAATGTTCAAAATCACATTATAAATGTTGGGAACGAAGAATGTATCTCCGCACTTGACTGGGTAAAGGCATGCTACAAGATTGCAGACTCTCCCTTGAGCATTAAAAATGTAGTGGGCAACATTGAGCAAAGAAACTACTTTCCTTTCTACGACTATGAATACAAACTTGACGTTAGCATTCAAAAAGAACTTCTTCCAAAGACAAGAAGCCTAAAGGAAGGCTTGGCAAAGTCCTACGAATGGTACAAGAAAAACCAAGGTGCAGTGTCCAAAAAGAATTTCATAGAGTATATAGACAAAGAAATTGCAAAGTAAGAGGGGAATAAAATGCTTTCGCTTGCATTGGCACAGATACAGAACAGGGAAAACATAAGAGAAAATTTTCTGAACCACATTCAATTTGTAAAAGAAGCGGCATCATACGGTTGCAACTTTATTCTTTTTCCTGAATTGTCGCTAAGTGGTTACATGCAGGAAGAAGTAAAGGAAAAAATGCAGCTCATAAAAAAAGAGGACATGTCCATTTTTAAGAGGCTTGCAGAAGAAAATAAAATCAGCATATCAATTGGACTTCCGCTAGAAAAAGAAGACGGAATATTTATCTGCCAAAAAATATTCTGCAAAGACGGAAGCATAAAGTGCTACTGCAAAAGATTCCTTCATCCCGGAGAGGAAAAGTATTACAAAAGCTCGGATGATTCAGACTGGGCTATTACAGAAAATTCAATTCGAATCGCAAACGCAATTTGCTACGACATAGAAAACGAAAGCCACATAGACTCTGCAATAAAAAAATCAGGCCTAGACATATATGCGGCAAGCATCTGCTACTCCAAGAAAGGAATTTCCAAAGGCATAAAAACTCTTTCAAAAACCGCACAAGAAAAGCAGGTAAATGTGGCAATGGCAAACTACGTTGGCAAGTGTTGGAAGATGGACTGCGGAGGAAGTAGCGGCATCTGGGATTTCCAAGGAAATATTGTTATTGCAGCGGACGGCAAAACAGAATGCATGGTCTTGGCAGAATTTGACACTTCGGGCTGGAAGAATTTTAAAATACAAAGGAGACAAAGATGAACATAGGAATCATAGGTTACGGCAGCATGGGAAGAATGCTTGCGCAAAAGATTGCAGCCTCTGGATATTCAGAAATCCAAAATGTTTTTGTGGCAAACAGGAGCAAAGAAAAGCTAATATCTATTCCGAATGAACTTTGCACCTGCAAGAGCAATGCAGAGCTTGCAGAAAAATCCGACATAATCTTTGTCTGCGTCCGCCCGTCAGATATAAAGCCGGTCATTAAAGAAATAAAAGATTCTGTAAAAAAGGATGCCCTTTTGGTATCATTGAATGGAAGCGTCACTTTTGAAATGCTTGAAAAATTGATTCAGCATAAAATTGCAAAAGTCATTCCCAGCGTAACGGCAGAAATAAACCGTTCACAAACCCTTGTCTCCTACAACAATTTTGTTATTGACAAAGACAAAACAAATCTTGAAAAAATTCTTTCCTGCATGGGCAATGTGGTTGTTCTTCCAGAAAATGAAATAGGAATGGGCTCAGAACTGGTCAGCTGCATGCCTGGTTTTATAGCATCAATGTTCGACGTTGTTTGCAAGTCAGCAAAGAAACACACGTCTTTGCAGGATGAGCAGATTATAAAAATGGTTTTGAACACGGTAAGCGCAACAGGAGATTTGATGATTCAAAAAGGCCTTTCATTTGAAGAAGTTGTGGCAAGGGTGGCAACAAAGGGTGGCATAACGGAAGAAGGGTCAAAAATTATCTACGAGCAGTTCCCCTCAACAGCGGATGCAATGTTCCAAAAAACACTGGACAAGAGAAAGCAAACGGCACAAAATGCGGCAAAAGCTTTTGGCTCAGGAGAATAAAAACCATGGACTACGAAATTGCAAATCAGATTAGCGCAGAAGAATACAACGAAATGAGAAAAATCGTTGGCTGGCAGGCATTATCCAACGAACAGGCAGCAGACGGTCTAAAGCACACAAGCCATTTATGCTGTTTTAGAAAAGACGGAAAGACTATCGCATTCTGCCGCGTGTTATGGGATCACCTGTATGTTGCTTTTATTGCGGATGTAATCGTCCGTCCGGAATTTCAAGGTAAGGGGCTTGGACGGGAACTGATGAACAACGCAATGGAATTTATCAGAAGCCAGCTAAGGCCAGGGTATAAAATCATGGTCAACCTTATGGCCGCAAAGGGAAAAGAAGACTTTTACAAAAAGTTCGGATTCATTTCGCGTCCAAACGAAAGTTTCGGTTGCGGAATGTGCCAGTGGATAGGAGAAAACAAATGAAGCACGGAATAATTGACTACGAAACAATCGGCCAAGGAATTCCAGTCCTTATAATCCACGGATGGGGAATAAGCAAAATCACAATGAAAGGTGCCTTTGAACCCATATTTGAAAAACTTGGTGACTACAAAAGATATTACATCGATTTGCCCGGAATGGGACAATCCGATCGCGGAGACGTAAAAAATTCCGATGATATTCTTGCCTTGCTTTATGATTTTGCAGTCAATGTCATAAAAGAAAAATTCATAATCGTTGGTCAGTCTTACGGCGGACTCCTTGTGCGTGGATTTGTAAACAAGCATCAGAACTTGCTTTTAAAAATAATCCTTTTGGTTCCCTGTGTTATTCCAGGCGTAAAGAAGGGTCGAGTTGAACCTTTGGTTACCGTGGAAAAAGATGAAGGGCTTTTGTCGTCGCTAACAAAAAGTGAATACGATAGCTTCACCATGATGAACGTAATGCTTACCCGAGAAGTGTGGGAGCGATATAAAAAATTCCTTATGCCTGCTCTTGCAAGCGCCGACTGGGACTTTTTGAATCATAGGCTTGAAGGAAAATTTTCATTTGATCCAGACAAAATGAATTCCCCATGCGAACTTCCCTGTCTAATAATTACCGGCAAGCAGGATTCTGTGGTGGGTTACAAAGATCAGTTTGACCTTATGAAAATTTACACAAACTCCACTTACTGCGCAGTCAACAATGCTGGGCACAACATTCAGATTGAACAGCCTAAAATTTTTGAAGACTTGGTAACTGCCTGGCTAAAATAAAGTGCATGGTGATAACATAAAAAATATTGAGTCTCTTCAGAATTCACCGCCACAAGCAAGTCATTCGGCATTGAAACGACAACTTGAAAAAGTTTTAGCAAAGCCTTAAACTCATGCTACGAAGGAAAAACTTTATGGAACAGTTTATAAATCTTGACGAAAGCTATTTTTTTGAAGCAGCAGAATTATACAAAGACTCATTTGCAGGCGAGCCATGGAATGATGACTGGAGCAACAAAGAACAACTTCACCAATACATACGAGAAGTTTCCGGTGCCTACAATGCGCTAAACTACGGTCTTTTGGTAGATGGAAAATTGGTTGCCATTTCTCTGGGAGGAATCCGCCACTGGTGGGAAGGTGCAAATTATAACATAGATGAATTCTGCGTTTCAAAAAGCATGCAGGGAAAAGGCATTGGATCCAGGTTCATGTCCATGATAGAAAAAGACCTTCAGACAAAGGGCATCCCCGGAATCTTTCTCCAGACAGACATAGACAAACCATCATTCCGCTTTTATACAAAGAACGGATTTACAAATTTGGAAAAACATGTGAGCCTCTTCAAAATTGCAGGACTTCACATAAAAACAGAAAGGCTTGAACTTGTTCCCCAAGGGCTGCGATTTTTTAAGACCACTCACGAATACGCAAGCGACAGGGAAAACATGCGCTTTATGATAAACCTTCCGAATGATTCAGAGGAAGCAACAAAAGAATTCCTTGGGGGTGCAGAAAATGAATGGAAAAAAGAAAAGCCCAGCTTCTTTGAATTTGCAATTCTTTGCAACAATGAACACATCGGTGGAATAAGCATTTATCTTGATGAATCCAAAACTTGCGGCGAACTTGGCTGGTGCCTTAGCAAAAAGTTCCAGGGAAAAGCCTATGCATTTGAAGCCGCAAAGGCTCTTGTGCAATGGGCGCAAAAAGAACTTTTCCTTAATCATTTTATTGCCCACTGCGACAGCGAGAACACAGCTTCATGGAAGACAATGGAAAAACTGGGCATGCAGAGAATTTCCTGCACAGGCGGAAGATTCAACAAGATAGCGCCAAAAGAAGAACGGAAAGAGTTTTTGTACGAAATGAAAATATAACCGCAAAAGAACAGGGGTAAAAATGGAAAGAACAAACATCACTTACAAGACACTAACCGCCGCTGACTATGACGAACTCTTTTCACTTTGGAATCAAGTTGAACAAACAAAGCGTGCCTTGAATCCTGTTGACGACACCCTCGAAGGAATCACGCGCTACATAAAGAGAAACCCCACAACCTGTTTTGCCGCAATCAAGGACAAAAAAATTGTAGGTGCAATCTTAACCGGACACGATGGAAGGCGGGCAATCATACACCACCTTTGCGTACATCCAAATTTTCAGCGGTTGGGAATTGCACGCACCCTTGTTGAAATGGCAGAAGCCGCATTAAAAAACGAGGGAATACAAAAGATATTTGGGCTTGTATTCAAAGACAATGAAACTGCAAACTCTTTCTGGGAACGGATGGGCTACAGCCTACGCACAAACTTAAACTACCGCAACAAAAGCCTAAACGACGCAATCCCAACAGGTGAATAAAATGACGATAGAAACACAAAGACTAATATTAAGAAATTACACGCTGGATGATTTTGACGCCCTCTACGAAATAATGTCGGACGCAGAAACAATGCAGCACTACCCCGCTCCATTTGACCAGGCACGAACACGCGGTTGGATTGAATGGAATTTAGACAACTACAAAAAATACGGTTGGGGACTTTGGGCAGTAGTCCTAAAAGAAAGTGGAGAATTTATAGGCGACTGTGGAATCACCCTGCAAAATATAGACGGCGAAGAGCTTCCTGAAATTGGCTACCACATTAACAAAAAATACTGGAGGCAGGGCTTTGCAAAGGAAGCTGCCCGAGCAGTCAGGGACTGGGTATTCGAAAACACAAAATACGATGCAATTTATTCCTACATGAAATACACAAACATCGGTTCATACTCAACTGCAATTGCAAACGGAATGAAAAAAGTAAAGGAATATCCAGATCCAAAAAACGAAATATCCTATGCTTATGCCATTACCCGGGAAGAATGGAATTCGCTTTTAAAATTTTCAAAAGCAAAAAAAGAAGATCTTGAAGAAATCTTCATACTCTACAGAAATGCGATTGCAAAAATGGACGAACAGAAAATTCCCCAGTGGGACGAAATCTACCCGGACAAAAAAACTCTTTCTGATGACATAGAAAAAAATCAGATGTATGTTGGAAAAAAGAATGGAAAGATTGCCCTTTGCTTTGTGCTTAATGAAGAATGTGACGAAGAATACAAAAAGGCAAAATGGATTTGCCCCAATGCAAGGTTCTGCGTAATCCACAGGCTTTGCGTAAACCCAGACTTCCAGCACCAAGGACTCGCAAGCCAAGCAATGAATCATATAGAAGAATTTTGCAAGAAGGCAAAATATGATTCCATACGCCTGGACTGCTTTACCCAAAATCCCTATTCAAGAAAGCTCTACGACAAGAAACACTATGCCATCACAGGCTATGCTGACTGGCGCAAGGGCCGCTTTGAACTAAGAGAAAAAAAGCTATAGGTGTCCATGAACGAAATTACTTACTGCAAAAAGAATGACGAAATTGAATGCATCCGCTACAAGAACTGGACAAAATCCTATCCTGCGCATACGCATACCAGCCACCTTACGATTGGCTATGTTGAAGAGGGAAAACTTTGCATTGTTTTTGACGGCAAGGAAAAAATATACGGACCTGGCGACGAATTCCAAATTCCCCCGAACATTGTGCACGAACTAAAGCCTGCCAGCAAAGGCGGCTATTCCATGGTTGTAACCTGCATAAAAATAAAAGATCAGGATAAAGAAAATTTTTCTTCCATTAGCGAAGCAAAACTTTCCGCACTTAGGGATTCCATTCTTGACCGTCCGGAAAACCTATATCTTATAGAAGAGATGGCCCACGATTCAAACATCAGCCCTTTTTACATGATCCGGCAATTCAAAAAGGCATTCGGCCTTACTCCCCACCAGTTTCAAATTCAATGCAAGGTTAGAAAGGCACAAAAACTTTTGGAAAAAGAAAAAGACATCAGTGAGGTAACTTACGAGTCTGGCTTTTGCGACCAAAGTCACCTCAACCGATGCTTTCACAAAATAGTTGGACTTACCCCAAAGGATTATCAAAAATCAATTGAGGACGAAAACTAGCACAGAGCAGGAAAAAACTTTGCAAACATAAAAAGCCCTTCTTCACCGGCATTCACTTCATGAGGAACTTTTGCAGGCATGATGGAAATTGTTCCGCTCTCATAGGCAATCTCTTTTCCGTCATTTATGCAAATTCCCTTTCCAGAAATAACTTCGTGGGTTTCCAGCTGAGTTTCATGGATGTGATTTTTGATGCTCTTGTTTGGCGCAATTCTTACAAGATGATAGCTGAACATTCCGCCGGTTTCACTTCCCTTGATGATGTGCTTTAATTCAACACCTTCAAAAACAGGATGTTTTGACCATTCAATTTCATCAAAGGAAATTGTTTTTCCTGGAAGCTTAAGCATTCCGCAGTTGAATTTTTCAAAAACTTCATTTTTCATATGACGCTCCTTTTGCCCGATTTTCCCAGGCTTTTCTTTTATTAAATACATGGTACAAAAGACAGCAAAAAAAATATTGGATAAAATTGCTCTTTTTAGTTTTTTCCGCAACCAAAAGTAACAAAAAAGCAAGCGGCAGTTGGTTATACAAAATGGGCTGATGTGCTATCATGAACTTATCTGGAGGTAAAAATGATTTTCTCTGAAAAACTTGTAGTATTAAGAAAGAACAAGGGAATGACGCAGGATGCCCTTGCAGAAAAACTGAACGTGTCCAGGCAGGCCGTAGCAAAGTGGGAATCGGGACAAGCTTACCCGGATATTTCAAACCTGATACAAATCAGCGACCTGATGAATGTTACGGTGGACTACCTTGTGCGCGACGGTGAATGCATGATGAATATTGTCCCGGGAAAAGACGCAGACCTTAATGAGCTTATAGAATTCAGGCTAGAAGCCAACGTGAACACTTACGCCGCCTTTATGAACGAAGTGCAGTCCACTCGGCTTGACTCCCATGACTTTCGCTACCAAAACGGTGATTACGTTTACCACGACACTTATGTTGGCGTGAGCAGTTTGCAGGGGAAGAAGCTGTTTGGAAAGGAGGAAAATCTCTCTACGCCATGAATTACATGGGGCGCGTTCTTGGCAAGGATTTTAGCGGAAACTTCCTAAAAGATGCCCTAAGGCACGCAGACAAAAAGATGCCCTACCGTGGGCCAGAATACTATCAGGACGGAGAGTACCTTTATAAGAGCAGCGTTAACGGAAACTTTTCCTGGTTCCAGGGCTACGAAGAAATATTCTGCCGTGGAGAAAAAGTTTACGAATGCTACTTCCACGGCGGACTCACAAAATAAAAAAAAATGTGTTGACAAATTATATTTGACCAGATATAATGTAGTAAAATACATACACGGGGTCAAATATAATGGCACAGGAATACAAACAACTACTGCTAAAAAATCAATTGTGCTTTCCGCTCTATGCCTGCGGACGCAAAATTGTAAGCGCCTATACTCCATATTTAAAACCTTTGGGGCTAACCTACACGCAATACGTAGTGCTTATGGTTCTCTGGGAAAAAGAGAGCGTCAACGTAGGACAGCTAGGCTCAACACTTCACCTGGATGCAGGAACACTCACTCCCCTATTAAAGCGTTTTGAAAAGGACGGATACATTACAAGGGAACGCTCAAAAGAAGATGAGCGCATTACAGTCTTAAACATCACGGCAAAAGGGAATGCCCTCAAAAAAAAGTGCAAGGACATTCCTGCAAAGATAGCAAAAACAATCAAGTCTCTCAGCAAAGAAGATGCCACTAAACTCTACGAACTGCTGTACAAATTTCTTGAAGAAGAAAACGAATAAGGAGGTTAAAGTGAAATTTACCGTTAGATTCTACACAAAGACGGGAAACACAAAAAAGCTTGCAGAAGCTATTGCCCAAGAACTGGGTGTTGAGGCCTTGCCTTTAAGCGAGCCAGTAACAGAAGCCACGGACATTCTCTTCCTTGGAAATTCTTACTATGCTTTTGACATTGACCCAAAAGTAAAGGCATTCATAAAATCGCTGGACAAAAGCAAGGTTGGAAAAATCGTGAACTTTGGCTCAGCGGCAATGCTAAATTCAACCTACAAAAAGGTCAAAGCAGAAGCAAGCAAAGTGGGTATTCCTATGGACGAAAAGGAATTCCACTGCAAGGGAGAATTCAAATGGCTCCACAAAGGAAGGCCAAATGAAGATGACTTAAAAGCAATTGCCGAATTTGCAAGGCAATACAAATAGGAGAAAAAATGATTTACGATTACGAATTGACTACAGGAAAGGGTCAAACAGTTAAACTTTCCCAGTACAAAGGCAAGGTTATCCTTATTGTTAACACAGCAACAGGATGCGGCTTTACACCACAATACGCACCAATAGAAAAGCTCTACAAGGACTACCACGAAAAGGGACTTGAAATTCTGGACATTCCATGCAACCAGTTTGGAGGACAGGCCCCAGGTACCGATGATTAAATCCACGAGTTTTGTACGATTCATTACAACACAACTTTTGAGCAGATGAAAAAATCAGACGTAAACGGAGCAAACGAACTCCCCCTTTACACTTACCTAAAGTCACAAAAGGGTTTTGAAGGTTTTGATGAACACCAGTACAAGCCCCTGCTTGAAAAAATGTTTTCCGAAGCAGATCCTGACTGGGCAAAAAAGCCGGACATCAAATGGAACTTTACAAAGTTCATAGTTGACCGTTCCGGGAATGTGGTTGCAAGGTTTGAGCCAACAGCAGACATCAGCAAAGTTGAGGAATGCATCAAATCATTGCTGTAAAAAAGGACTAGACACTTTGGTTCTTCCACAGGGATGCGTATTTTCCTCCCAAAGAAATAAGCTCCTGATGGCTTCCACATTCAGTGATGTTCTTACCTTCAACCACCGCAATCTTGTCGGCATTTTTTATTGTGGAAAGCCTGTGCGCAATCACAAGTGTTGTCCTTCCCTTTGAAAGCTCATCAAAAGCGTTTTGGATTTTAAGCTCTGTAGCCGAATCCAAGGCGCTTGTAGCTTCGTCAAGAATCAGAATTGGAGGATTCTTTAGGAAGCAGCGGGCAATTGAAATTCTTTGCTTCTGCCCGCCAGAAAGTTTTAGCCCCCGCTCTCCCACAAGGCTATCGTAACCTTCGGGCATTTTCATTATGTCTTCGTGAATCTCCGCGCGTTTTGCAGCAGTAATTATTTCATCATCAGTGGCATTGGGTTTTCCGTAAGCAATATTTTCTTTTATTGTCCCTGCAAACAAAAACACATCCTGTTGGACAAGGCCAATCTGCCTGCGCAAATTTTCAAGCTTTATTCTTTTTAGATCAATTCCGTCAAGAGAGATAGAACCGCCCGTAACTTCGTAAAAGCGGGGAATCAAGTTGCAAATGGTAGTCTTGCCGCCACCGCTTTCGCCAACAAAGGCAAAATGTTCACCAGCCTTTATTTCCAGATTGATGTTTTCCAGGACACTTGTTTTTTCATTGTAAGAAAAGCATACGTTCTTAAAGCTTATGTTTCCCCTGGCACTCAAAAGTTCCACAGCATCATCAGCCTCTTTTATGGAAGTGTCTGTCCTCATGATTTCCAGGAAGCGGTTAAAGCCAGCCATTCCGGTAGAAAATTGCTCAACGTTAAAATTAACAAGTTTTCTTACTGGATTTGTAAAAGTTGCAACAAAGAGATTTGCAGCAATCAAATCGGGAAGAGTCATTTTTTTCTGCATAATAAAATATCCGCCCAGTGCAACTACCAAAAGCGAAAGCAGAGCCATAAAAAAATCTACGTTTGCATGAAAAGTAGACATTACCTTGTAAAAGTCTTTTTTGCTTTCCTTATAAGTTATATTGCTTTGGGCAAATTTTTCCACTTCAAGTGATTCCGCCGTAAAGCCTTGCGTAACACGAATTCCCGTAAGCGAATTTTCCAAGGCCCCATTTATGACTGCGGTTTTGTCTTTCACAAGCCTTGAACTTTCCGAAAGCTTTTTTCTGTTTCTAATAGCAATAAAAATAACAAGGGGCAAAAAGGCAAAGACAACAATTGCCAGTTCCCAGCGGATTCTAAGAAGAATGAAAAAGCTTCCCAAAAGGGTAAGCAAAGAAGTCATTATGTCTTCCGGGCCGTGATGGGCAAGTTCGGTAACTTCAAAAAGATCGGTTGTAACCCGGCTCATCAGGTGGCCTGTAAGATGGGTGTCAAAAAAAGAAAAGCTTTGTTTCTCCAGTTTGGAAAAAACGTCTCGCCGCATATCCGTCTCTACTTTTACGCCAAAAACGTGGCCCCAATAATTTACAAACCAAACGCAAACCCAGCGTATGCAATATACAGCAAGCATAAAGGCTATCATGCAAAAGAAAAGCCTCATGGCGCCCTTAGGGATGAGGGTATTTAAAAGATGCCTTGTTACGAAGGGGAAGGAGACATCGATTACGGCAATAAAAAAAGCACATATCATGTCGGCAACAAAAAGATCCAGGTGTAGTCTGTAATAGCTAAAAAAAACCTTAAGTGGCTTGTCATTGTAATTCATTATTCAAATATATCAAACTTTTTTTTCAAAAACTACCCTTTTTTGTAGTTGCTTTTCCAGAATGTTATAGTACAATAGAAACATGTAGACTTAATTTGCAAAAATGGAGACAAAATATGAGAATTCGCCGCCAACTCATGCTAAGCCAAGCAGCCCTCACGCTCTTTGCAATACTTGTACTGATTATTCCTATTTTTATTTCCCATAAGGCATCCCTCAAAAAACAGATAAGCAAAGTCACCGAGCTGCAAGTCGAAAACGTAAACGGACAGATAGCGAATTTTCTTGAAAAACCCCAGAGAACAATAGAAACCGTCATATCATATATGGAAAATTTGGATGAATATTCAAGGGAACCAATAGAGGAATTCCTTATAGCGCAGGCAGCAGGAATTCCTGAATACTCCATGATTTATGTCTCCAGCGCAACCCCAACTTGCAAGGGAGGATTCACCTACACAAACATACACTGGATAGCGCCATCCGACTTTGATGAATCCAGCCGCTCCTGGTACATAAACGCAAAAAACAACATGGGCAGGACAGTATTCTCAAACCCTTACATAGATGAGCAGTCAAAAGGAATAGTCGTAACCCTTTCAAGAACCTTTAAGAACAAAAGGGGAGAATTTGCAGGCCTTGTTGGTGTTGACCTTATCTTGGATGAAGTTGTGTCCCTTGTAGAGGGAGTACAGCTTACGCCAAGCGGACAGGCATTCATGGTAGATGAAAACGGAGTATACGTTACCAATCCTGACACTTCAAAAGTTGCCAAGGACAATTTCTATACCGAGTACGGATTTTCCGACTTAGCAACAGAAATTCCAGACGACGCCCCATACTTGAACCTAAAGAATTCCGACCAATATTTTGCCGCAAGAAAGATGCCCAATCTCTGCGGATGGACCTTGATAACAATAGGCCCTCTCAAAGAACTCTACAAAGAAATAAACCACAATATGAACACGCTAATTTTGCTGTCACTAGGAGTTCTTGTGGTAGCCTTGGCAAGCTCCTTCTTTGTTGCAATAAGAATTTCCCATCCACTCAAAAAAATTGCCACGGCCATGACAGAAATCTCAAGCGGAAATGCAGACTTGTCAAACCGACTTGACTACAACATGAATGACGAGATAGGTGAAATTTCAAACGGATTCAACCGCTTTACAGAAAAGCTAAGGGACATAATGGTTGAGCTAAAAAGATCCAAGGATGTACTTTCTTATGCAGGTGAAGATCTTGGGGCAAGTACGGAAGACACCTCAAACGCCATAGGGCAAATTCTGAACGACATCTCAAGCGTAACGTCGCAAATAGTGAACCAAGGAAATGACGTTGAAGAAACTGCGGGTGCCGTAAACCAGATTGCATCCAACATAAAGTCCCTAGAAACAATGATAGCAGGACAGGCCGCAGGGGTTTCAGAAGCCAGTGCCGCCGTAGAAGAGATGATTGGAAACATAACGTCCGTAACATCAAGCGTGGAAAAAATGGCCCAGTCATTTGAGTCACTCCAAAAAGACACGCAAACAGGAGCGGAAAAGCAACAGGCCGTAAATGACCGCATCACCCAAATTGAAACCCAGTCCCAACTATTGCAGGAAGCAAACGCTGCTATTTCTGCCATAGCAGAACAGACGAACCTTCTTGCCATGAATGCCGCAATCGAAGCAGCCCATGCAGGAGAAGCAGGAAAGGGATTCAGCGTTGTTGCAGATGAAATTCGAAAGCTTAGCGAAACCTCAAGTGAGCAGTCAAAGACTATCGGAAACCAGCTCGTGAACATACAGGAATCCATAGAAGAAGTTGTAGCCGCATCCCTTGAATCAAGCGATGCATTCAACTCCGTATCGTCAAAAATCAAGGAGACGGATCAGCTGGTGCGTCAAATCAAGGCTGCAATGGAAGAACAAAAGATTGGCTCCAAGCAGATAATCGAATCCCTTCACGACATGAACGACACGACAAGTGAAGTAAAAAGCTCATCTGCCGAAATGCGGGACGGCAACCAGATGATTCTCCAGGCCGTACACCAATTGCAGGAATCATCCGTAAACATGAACCGCAGCATGGACAACATGGCAAACGGTGCACGCAAAATCAACGAAACAGGAAGCGAACTCGTAAGCATTTCGTCTAAGCTAAAAGATGCAATCAACGGAATAGGAGAACAGATAAACCAGTTCCAGCTGTAATTATTTTATTACAGATAGGTTTCTATTGTCTTCATCTTTTCAGAAAAACCTTGGCGTTCATAAAAACTCATCCCCCTTACATTCTGGGGGAAGACTTGTGTCCTCATAAAATCCGCGCCATGACTTTTTCCATATTCCTTGCAGGCTTCTATCAGTTTGGCTCCAATTCCCCTGCTTCTGAATTTTTCTGAAACATCCAAATCCTGAAGATAAATAACCCTCTCGGCCTTTAAGCAAGGAATTCTTTTTTGTTCCAGAATCATCACATGAGCAAAACCAACAACTTGCCCTTCAAGTTCAGCAAGCAAAATATCCTGATTTTGACTTTTGATGATTCCTTCAAAAAAAGCTTCGTCACGGTTACCAATCACAAAATGCTCCGGCTGGAATTTTACCGCATCTTTTTCAAGCTCAAGGTAGAGTGGTTTTAAACTAGAAACATCAGCCAAGGTAGCTTTTCTTACAATCATTTTTCACCAGCCATATAGTCTGTTAGATTTTTTACTTCGCAGCCTTTTTTCTTATAGTAAGAAAACATTTTATCCAGTTTCTTAAGATTGTAACTTGTAACGCAATCAGAAATAACATGAACGGCATAAGATGATTTTTTCATATTAACGCAAGTGGCTTTTACGCAGGCAGTGGCATCTGCTCCGGCTACATAAAATTCCTTTAGGCTATTGTCTTTGATGAATGCGGCAAAGTCCTTGCTTGTAAGTGCATTACCCTTTTCTTTTGCAAAAATATTATCCGAAACGATTTTCATTTCTGGAACAAGTTCTGCTCCTTTTGTCCCGGCTATAAAAGCGCGAATGAAGGGAATCCTGTTGTGGTGCTTAATATACACAACCTGCATTCCTTCTGACTTAGCCCAATCTATTGCAGTATTAACATTAGCAATTATATCCTTGTAGTGCTTTGTAATGTCATTTTGCAAGTCTATGACTACAAGAGCTTTTTTGTTTTCCATACATTCTCCTTCCCAGTGCCATATCAACATAACGCACTGTCATACCGAACTAGTTTCGGCATCTCTATCGTAATCTGATATTCTGAGTCAAGCTCAGAATGACACAAAGTTAATGGCATTGTCTCCTAGCTTGTTTTTAGAATACTCTAATTTTAATAAAAATAAAAGGCTTTTCTAAATGAAGATTTTTTAAGAAAGCAAACCCAAAGCCCTTATATGCTTCGAGTTTGCCCTCTTTTTTACAAGTCTTTGGCTTCTTCTATTTTGTCTTCACCCTTATCTTCATCACTTTCTGAATACTTGTATTTTTTCAGATTGGCCCATGAGACAAGGCAATAGCTTGTACCTGCAAGGCCAAGAATGAACATCATAAAAGCCGCACCAGATCCTTTTCCGCTTCCAAAAAGCAGCGAAAGAATTCTGTTGGAAGAATTTGCGCTCATAAAGGGTTCACAGACTTTATCAACCATGAATCCGCCAAGTGCAAGTCCAATTGGAATTGTAAAGAACTGCAAGGTGTTTCTGCAAGCGTAGACCCGCCCCTGCAAGTCCACAGGAATCACATTGCGCATGATGACGTTTTGGTTTGCCCCCATTACAGGAACAAAAATCCAGCCCAAAATTTGAGCCGCGCACCAGACGATGGGACTTCGCGAAAAGGCAAGAAGAAAATTTTCTGTTCCAAGAGAAAATAGCATGGAAAGAAAAATAACCCTTACCCTATTCTTGGGTTTTGGCATCACTGTCGCAATAAGGCTTCCAACCGCCATTGCAATGCCAGAGCATGAAGTTACAAGTCCAAGCACCGCATTACCAGCGCGGGGAATAATTTCCGCGGGCAGGGTCGCGTTAAAGGCAGATGCAATCAGATTCACTCCGGACATAAAAAGAATTATGTGAAGGGGAATTGGATTTTCCTTTAGGAAACGCAAGCCCTCTTTTGCAAGCTTAAGCACATTTTCTTTAGCGTTTGCCTTTGAAAAAAATTTTTCAAGCCTTACAAAAAATGCCAGTGCCACAAATGCAATTGCAAACGAAAGCAAGTCCACCGCAATCACAAGGTCAAGCCCTGCAAGCCCATACAATGCAGATGCAAGCAAGGGGTTCCCGATAGAAATGATTGAACGCGACAAAGACTGGAGTCCGCTTGTTTTCTGGTAGAACCTTTTGGGAGTTATGAGCGTGTAGGCAACTTCCGATGCCGGCTGCTGAACAGTATTCATAAGTCCAGAAAGCGCATTTACTGCATACAAATGCCACACAGAAAGCAGTTTTGTCTTGTAGAGCACAAAAACAATAACAGTGCATAGTGCGGCAAAACTATCGCAAGTGAGCATGGTTTTCTTTTTGTCGAACTTGTCGGAAATGGCTCCTGCAAAAATGCTCATAAGAACATAGGGGGCATAGGTGCAGATTGTTAAAGCCGCAGTGCTAAGCGCAGAACCTGTCTTTTCATACAGCCAAAGCGTCAGGGCAAAAGCCGTCATTGCACTTCCGAGTTGAGACACACTTTGAGTGCTCCAAAGTATGTAGAAGTTTTTTAAGTCTTTTTCTAAGTATTTCATTTTCTTTGCTCCTCTTTATTTTTCTAAAAACAAAAGAGCAAAGCCTGAGGAATTCATTTTCCTCCATGCAGAGTCCTCAAGCCTTGCATGGAGAACTATCTCTACAGATAATCATAAAAGCCTCCTTTTATTAAAGAATAATTAATTGTAACTTGTCTACAAAACTTTCGCAAGTGGCAAGGGATCTTTTGGAGCTTCTTCCATCTTTCCGATTTGCTTCGTCATCCAAACAATTCCCCGCCAAGAACCAAGCTTGAATCCGGCGTTGTCAAAGTGTCCAACTTCCACAAAACCAAGGCTCTTGTGAAGTTCAATGCTGGGCTGGTTGGTGTCTACCAAAACACCGTAGATGTAACGGTAGCCCTGCTTTTCCAGAATCCTGGAAAATTCTTTGTAAAGGCTCGTGGCAATCCCCTGACGCCTTGGTGCATCGGGAGCAAGAACAATCGTCCATTCAACATTCCACTGGTAGGCATCGTGGGGTCTAAGCGGAGAACCGCATGCATAGCCAAGAATTTTTCCATCATCAGCTTGGGCAAGAAGGAAGGGATATTTTTGTAGCGTAGATAAAATTTTCTTACGATAGGATTCAACATCAGGATTTTCTATGGTAAAGGTTACATAATCCAAGGGTACATAAAATCCGTAAATATCGTGAACCGCCTGGGCATCATCTTCTGTTGCCATTCTGATTTTATAATTCATATTTGCCGCCTTTTCCTTCTTCTTTATTTTGCGAATGGAGTTTTCTGTATTCCCTGGGGCTGCATCCCGTCTGTTCATGAAAAAGCTTGTTAAAAGTTGTTGTTGACTGGAAGCCTGCTTCAAAGGCACAGTCCGTAATGGAAAGCCTTTCGTTTTCCAAAAGGTTTATTGCATTCTGAACCCTTATGCTTGCAAGGTAAGAAGGAAAGCTCATCTTTGTGTATTCGTTGAATAGCTTTGAAAAATAATACTGACTAAGACCAATTTTTTCGGCAACCTCGGACTGGCTTATGTTTTCCCTTGAATGCTCTGCAATGTAGCTGCAAGCAAAGCGGATGTATTTCCAAGACTTGTCGGAAAAACTTTCAGGTCCAAGGCTTTGACTGCGTTCCGTTAAAACCAATTCTCCAACAAGCAGAAGAATTTCATAGACCAAAATTTTGCAGCGGCTTTCGTCAAAGAAAATTTCCTTTTCGCGGGTCGCTTTTATTTTGTAAATCAAGTCCCTTATTTTTTTTGTCAACTCAGGATTTTCTTTTTGCCTGATTAAATGGCAATCACTCATAAAATGAGAGGCGGCAGACAAATCCGAATTGCTTTCTATTAAATAGGAAGAAAACTGAATGAACACAACACCATCTGGAGGAATGCAAATAAGTTCGTGCAATTCCCTTGGCCAAACTAAAACAAGGTCCCCTGCCTTTGGCTCGTAAACCTTTCCATCTATTTTATATTTGCATCCGTTTTTTAATGCAACGATAAATTCCGCTTCGTTGTGCCAGTGAGGTGGAAAAACTTTTGGTATGTCATTTTCGGCAAAAGCCAAGCCATGAAAGCGGCGGTATTTGATGATTTCTCTTTCCATAGGTCTATTTATATAATAACAAAAAATGGGCAATTTTCAATAAAAATCTTCTTTTATTTTTTAAGTTTATGATTTATCATAATAACAATAGACCTGTTCGGAAACTGTGTTCCCTCACAGGTTGCGAGTTTAAAATCGCTAAAATAGCGCGATTTTAAACATCGCATTTCAAAGTAACCTGTTCTGAAACTGAAGTTTCCGAACAGGTTTAATATCTTTATTTTAGGAGATTTTTCGATGGAGAATTTTACATTTTATTCACCGACATTTTTTGTTTTTGGAAAAGAGTCTGAAAATCAGGCTGGAGAATATGTTAAAAAATTTGGAGGAAGCAAGGTTCTGATTCACTTTGGAGGAAAAAGCGCAAAGGCATCAGGCCTTTTGGACAGGGTTGAAGCTTCTCTAAAGGCATCAGCAATCCCATTCGTTGAACTTGGCGGCGTAAAGCCAAACCCAAGAAGCGGACTTGTATACGAAGGAATTGAACTTTGCAGAAGGGAAAAGGTTGACTTTGTTCTTGCCGTTGGCGGAGGAAGTGTAATTGACTCTGCAAAGGCTATAGCGGCAGGTGTTTTGTACGACGGAGACTTCTGGGATTTTTATTCAGGAAAAATGATAGAAAAGGCACTTCCGGTTGGAACAGTCCTTACGATTGCAGCGGCAGGAAGCGAGGGAAGCCCTGACTCTGTAATTACAAAGGAAGAAGGAATGTTTAAGAGAGGAACAGGAAGCAACGCAATCCGCCCAAAGTTCAGCATTTTGAACCCTGCCCTTACCCAGACTTTGCCGCCGCATCAAACCGCAGCCGGAATTACGGACATTATGGCTCACCTTTACGAACGCTACCTTACAAACACAAAAGAGGTTGAAGTAACCGACAGATTAATAGAAGCACTTCTTCTTACGATGAAGCACGAAGGACCAAGAGTTATTGCAGACCCAAACAACTACGAGGCCCGCGCAAACATCATGTGGGCAGGAATGATGGCACACAACAATTCTTGCGGCGTGGGAAGAAGCCAGGATTGGAACAGCCACAACATAGAGCACGAACTTTCTGCTCTTTACGACTGTGCCCATGGTGCTGGACTTGCAGTAACAATGCCGGCTGTTTTTAAATACGTAATGAAGCACGACGTAATGCGTTTTGCAAAGGTTGCAACACGGGTCTGGGGCTGCCAGATGGATTTTGATCATCCGGAAGTTACAGCCCTTGAAGGAATAAACGCCTTCCAGAATTTCCTTGTTTCTCTTGGAATGCCAAAAAATTTTGCGGAACTCGGAGCAAAGGAAGAAGACATTCCAAAGCTGGTGCAGGTGCTTTGCCGTGGCGACGGAAGGACAGGAAGCATTTCTGGCTTTGTAACGCTTAACGAAGACGACTGCGCAAAAATCTACAAGATGATGGTATAAACAGAAACGACACGAAGAGGAATTTTATGGCAAAATCAAAGGCATTGTTTATAGGCGGAACAGGAACAATCAGTACCGCTATTGTTGAGGAACTTTCAAAAAAGGATGAGTGGGAAGTCTGGCTTTTAAACCGCGGAAACCGTGCGGCAGAAGTCCCTGAAAACGTGCATCAAATTCTTTGCGACATTTCTGACGAAGAGGATGCTGCAAAAAAACTTTCGGGTATGCAATTTGATGTTGTTAGCGAATTCATTGGTTTTACCCCGGAACAGGTTGAGCGTGACTACAGACTCTTTAAGGGAAAGACCAAACAATACATTTTTATTAGTTCCGCATCTGCCTATAACAAGCCTGCCGCAAGCTATGTAATTACGGAAGGAACCACGCTTTCCAATCCGCACTGGGAATACTCCAGAAATAAAATTGCCTGCGAAGAATTCCTCTTCAAAAAATACCGCGAAGAAAATTTTCCGGTAACAATCGTTAGGCCAAGCCACACATACGACAAGAGAAACGTTCCCCTTGGAGTGCATGGAAAAAAAGGTTTCTATCAGGTCATAAAAAGGATGAAGGAAGGAAAACCGGTTATCATTCAGGGGGACGGAACAAGCCTTTGGCATTTAACGTTCAACAAGGATTTTGCAACAGGCTTTATTGGCCTTATGATGAACCGCCACGCGATTGGGGAAGCATTCCAAATTACAGGAGACGAAGTTCTTTCCTGGAACCAGATTTACCAGACCATTGCGGATGCACTGGGAGTTGAACTAAAGGCTTACCACGTTGCATCTGACTATTTGAGCGCAGTTGGAGACAAGCTGGGCTTTGACTTTGAAGGAAGCCTTACTGGAGACAAATCTGTTTCCGTTGTATTTGACAACTCAAAGCTAAAGAGACTTGTTCCGCAAATGCAAACCACAGTTCCATTCAATCAGGGAGTAAGGATTGCCCTGGACTATGTTCTTTCGCACCCGGAATGCCAAGTTGAAGACCAGGAATTTGATGTCTGGTGTGACAAAGTTATTTTGGCTTTGGAGGAAAGCAAAAAGAATTTTTCTTAGGGGAAGAATATGAAGGATGAAAAAATGAGCAGAAAGGAATTAGTAAAGCGGATAGGCATGTCTTTTTTTGGAGTGATTATCTGTGCGATAAGCGTTGGCATTTTTAAAATAGCGGCGCTTGGCGTAGATCCATTCCAATCGTTTATGGCGGGCTTGGACTCTTTGATTCCTCTTGACTTTGGGCTTTTGTACATAATCGTAAACGCATTGCTTTTAACATTTGCCCTTGTGTTTGACAGGCACTACATTGGAATTGCAACATTCATCAACCTATTTTTGCTAGGCTACATTACCCAGTTCACTTATGACTTTTTAAAAACCATAATTGTAGCCCCTTCGATTACGGTTCGCATTATATGCCTTGTAATTGGCGTAGTAGTAATTTGCTTTGGCTCTGCTTTTTACATGACGGCAGATCTTGGCGTTTCTACATACGATGCGGTGGCACTTATAATCTGCAACACTTGGAAAAAAGGAAAGTTCCAGTACGTAAGAATAATCACGGACATAATCTGTGTTATCCTTGGCGTGGGACTTTTTATTCTTGCAGGCGGAAAAATAGCTGCCATACCAACCATTGCCGGAATAGGAACAATCATAACCGCTTTCTTTATGGGACCTTTGATTGAATTCTTTAACGTTCACATTGCACGTCCCTTTTTGGCAAAAAAATAATTTTATGGTATAATGCCCTTATGAAAATTTTAGTCATAAACGAACTCTTAGAGAAAAAGCATATTGACCTTATAAATTCAAGTGCTGAAAAATATGGTGCAAATGTTTTCTTTTACAAAAACGAAAAAGAAATTCCAAGCGACAATTTTGATGCAGACATTATTTATGGTTTTGCACCAAGCATCGTAAACACAAGCAAAAAGCTAAAGTGGCTTTGCGTTCCCTGGGCTGGTGTTGATTCAATAATGAAGCCTAACTATTTTGCAAACGAGGAATGTCTTCTTACAAATTCTGCCGGAGCATACGGTGTTTCCATTGCAGAACACATGATAGCAGTCTCGCTTATGATGATGAGAAGGCTGAACGAATTCTTTGCGGAAACCATGAATGGAAAGTGGCTTTACCCCAGACCGCAAAAATCCTTAAAGGATTGCAGAATAACCGTTTTGGGAACAGGCGACATAGGAACAAATTTTGCAAAGAGGGCAAAGGCTTTTGAACCAAAAATCATTACTGGAGTTTGCAGAAGCGGAAAATCAAATGAATCCTGCTACGACAAAGTTCTTAGCGTAAACGACCTGGACAAAATTTTACCCCAAACAGATTTGCTTGCGATGAGCCTCCCCGCCACAAATGAAACAAAGGGAATACTTTCGCGCGAGAGAATTTCTTTGCTTGCGGACGGAGCATACATAGTGAATGTTGGAAGGGGTTCTGCAATAGACGAAGATGCCTTGGCAGACAGTCTTGAAAGCGGGCATTTGGCTGGGGCTGCTCTGGATGTATTCCAAACGGAACCTTTGCCAAGCGGAAACAGACTCTGGAAAACAAAAAATCTTTTGATTACGCCTCACGTAGCAGGAAACTTGACTCTTGACTACACCAAAGACAAGAACGTTCAAATGTTTTTGGAAGACTTAAAGAATTTTATGGAAGGAAAAAAGCTGAACTATCTTGTTAACAAAAAACTTGGATACTAACAGGAGCTTTTATGAAGGAATACACGGCGCAAGTTTTTTCTGAAGAAAAATTTTCTCTTGGCGAATCACCATTTTATGACTCACGCACAAAGGCAATAAGCTGGGTGGACATTCCAAAGGGAATCATCTACACAGAGACGATTGACGGAAAAAAAGATTCATTCTGCTTGGGACAGGCAATTGGTTCTGCAATTCCAGCAGAAAAAGAAGGAAGCTACATACTTGCCGCAACGGATGGGCTTTATCTTTTGGAAAAGGGAAATGCCACACTTATAAAAAGCCTAAAAGAATTTTACAAAGCCTACCAGCGGTCAAACGATGCAAAGGCAGATTCACTTGGCCGATTGTGGTTTGGCTCTTCTGTTGATGACGACATTCACGAGGCAAGCGGAAACCTCTTTTTACTTGACGGAAAAAATGTTATCTACAAAGAAGCCAACACAAAAATTTCCAACGGGATGGCATGGAGAGGCGACAATAAAAAATTTTATTTTTCCGACACACTGCAGCACGCAGTTTTTTCCTATGACATTGATTTGTCCAGCGCAAAAATTTCAAACAAAAAAGTTCTGTTCACCCCTACAGAAGGAAATGGACTTACGGACGGAATGTGCATTGACAGAGAAGACAATCTTTGGGTTGCCATGTGGGGCGGAAGCAGAATCGAAAAGCGAAGCGGAAAAGACGGCTCTCTCTTGGCCACAGTGCATGTAGACGCAAAGAATGTAACCTCCTGCTGCTTTATAGGAGAAGAACTGGACACACTCTTTATTACAACATCAGGAAAAGGTTTAACCGGTGAACATGACGGATGCCTTTTTACCTGCAAAGTTGACGCGCTCGGAAAAGAATGCGACTACGTAAAGCTTTAGCAAATGCCTTCCTGCATCTGTAAAAAAATCTGCAAGTATGTTATACTTAACGCATGGTTTTAAACATACTAGGACAGATAATTGGTTTTGTTGGTTCATTGTGCCTCCTGCTTTTTGGAATGAACATGCTTTCCGACGGTATTCAAAAGGGTGCCGGAAGCGGGCTGCAAAAGCTTGTCTCAAAGATTACCAAGAACAGGCTTTTTGCCATTCTGACAGGAATTGGTGTTACTGCTTTAATACAAAGCTCCGGTGCAACAACAGTTATGGTCGTGAGCTTTGTAAACGCGGAAATTCTTTCGCTTGAACAGGCAATCGGTGTAATCTTTGGCGCAAACATAGGTACAACAGTTACCGCATGGATTGTGTCCATGTTCGGATTCAACTTCTCCGTATCGGCAGCAGCCATTCCAATCTTTGGATTTGGATTTGTCTTGAAGTACTTCAAGAAATTCAAGATTCATAACTTTGCAGAATGCTTCATGGGATTTGCCCTGCTCTTTATGGGACTAGGCCTTTTAAAAGAAAGCCTTACGCTTGGCCCTGCGGCAACAAAAGCTTTCACCATGATTTCCGAACTTGGAATATGGGGAATTGTCATCGGAGTTTTAATCGGAGCAATAATCACAGCGCTCATCCACTCAAGCTCTGCAATGACCGCAATCGTCCTTACAATGGCTGCAAACGGCTCTTTAAGTTGGGCTCTTAGCGCGGCAATAGTTCTTGGAAGCAACATAGGCTCAACAATTGATGCTGTAATGTCAAGCTTTGGAGCAACAACAAACGCTAAGCGTACGGCATTTGTTCACGTTGCATTCAATGTAACAGGAACGCTGCTTGCACTCATAGTATTCAAGCCCTTCCTGGCTCTTGTTGACCTAATCATACCAGGCGCACCGGCAGACAACATCACAACACACATAGCAATGCTCCACACGATTTTTAACCTTTGTGCAACCCTGGTCTTTATCCCCTTTACAAACCAAATTGCAAGGCTTGCAAAAAAACTGGTTCCTGAATCACAAAAGGAAAAGGACGAGCATTACCACATGCCGGCTATCATTCCCCATTCAAGAATGAGCTCAGACTTGTACACCGTTCAGATTCAAGTGGAAATTTCAAAGATGGCCGCAAAAGTCATGGAGATGTACGACGAGATATGCAGCAGCTTTAGCAATAGCGATAAAATTGAAGAGTCAAACGAAACAATAAACAGGCTGGAAAATTATATAGATGAAATGTGCGTTGCAATAAATGATTTCCTGCAGAAATGTTCCAGACTTCCAAATGCAAACGCCAACGACAGGCTGCATTTTTCAAAGCTCATCCACATTACTGATTCGCTGGAAAACCTTAGCGACGAAACATGGTCAATCATGCACACGGTAAAAAAGTATATTGCCAACGAGGCCTACAATCAAGACGACGAAAGGACAAAAGAGATTACGGATTACCTTGAATTAATCAGGGTTTTCTTTGAACAGGTCTGCATGTATTTTACAGTCGGCATAACAAAAGAGCAAAGGGATTCGGGAGAAAAATTCAGAGAGAAAAACGACGAGATAAAACACAATCTGAACCAGGCCAGCCGCAAACGCATTGAAGCAGGAATTGAAGTTAGCAAAGAACTTCTCTACGTTGACATAATCCGAAAAATAGAACGTGCAGGCTATAGCATCTGGTCAATCACCCAATCAATGTAATAGAAAAAGTCACAGGGGTAAAAATGGAAGCAAAGAATTCAAAGCTAGAATATTTTGACATCAAAAACCTTCCGCTTGTAGTAGACGTTGTTGTGCCGCTTTGGAGCCCGCCAATAGGAGACAAAGAATTTAAGCGCTTCAACGTTGAGTACATTGTAAGAATGAACATGTTTGACAACGACTTGAATTACCAGCTTGTTGATGCAGAAGACGGAACTCTTCTTTCCTCTGCATTCCTGGCAAAAAAAGGAGATGTGAGCAAGGCTGACGAATGGTTTTCTGAAGCGTCAAAAAAATATCCTGACAATTTAAAAATCGCATCAAAGATGAGCCATGATTACATTGAACTTATGGACAAGCGGACTTTTACCCTGATGAATGATGACGACATAAAGCTTTCTCTTTTTGTAAGCAGAAAGCCCGGCTGCGGTTCACTTATCATAGACCGGCTTTTACCCATGCTTCACAAGGAAGGATTTAAAAACCTTTACCTTTATACCGACTGCGACTGCAACTGGCAATGGTACGCAAAGCGGGGTTACACACTTGTTCAGGAAGACATCTATAAACCCTTTAGCGATGAGCACGAAAACTACAAGACATATATTTTTAAGAAAGAAATTCAAGCATAACAGCAAGTGCCACTTTTGCTTTTCAAGAATCAAAAAAGATGCTAGAATATACCCAGAAAAAAAAGGAAGTGAAAATTGAAAAAAGTAATATCTCTTTTTCTTCTTTGCATTATTTTTATAATATCACTTTGCGCCCAGGAATCAGAAGGCAGAAAAAAAGTTGTCTCTATTTTTGAAGCAGGCGGCCTTTGCCTAGACACGGCATTCACAAAGCCAATCGTAGCAGAAAATCTTGACGAAGCTTACAAGGGGATTTCTTTACAGGCAGGATTTTTTTCCTCTTTCTTTGGAGTAAACCTAGCCCTTGACTGGCAGTACATTAATAACACAAACTATTTGCCGCTTGAACTTGCCTTTAACCTTCATTTGCCAATATCATTTTTTAACGGAGCATTTCATTTTGACCCTTATGCAGGCATAGGCGGAGACCTTTGTTTATGGAACGACAATCCCATATACGGCTTTTCCTGGACGGGTGGTCTAAGGATTTTAATTCCCAACTACATGCTGGGAGTAAATGCTTTTTACAAACATTCCTATTATTTTCCCATAAGAAAAACAGACAGCAAGGTAGACGTAGGAAAAATTGGAATAGGAGTAACATTATTTATTGATAGCAGTGGGTTTTAGCACATGAAAAAAAACAAGAAATTTTTATTGACTTTAATTATTTTAATGATGGCTCAGATGCTTTTTGCAGGAGAAATGAGAAGTGATGACCCTTCTAAAAAAGATGCAAGGATAAAAAAAACAGAAGAAGTTTGTGAAATATATAGAAACCTAAAAGGGACTGTTACAAAGGAAAGTGCCCTAAAATTTAAGGAATACCTTTCCGATGAATTTACCAAGGGCATTACGGCCACCCAATACAAGAACATCATAAAAATGTTTTCCTTGGATACGCCTCCCATTGATGAAGGCTCCTCCCTTGAAGAAAAGAAACTTGTTCTTTCATATTATCTTCTGGAAAAATACTGGCCAAGCGGTTATTATTCTATATGGACAAAAAGTTCCCTTTCTGACGGCAACGGTACTACCCCGCCCCGAACCGAAATTACAGATATGCAAGATGCAAATAATTTTTACATAAGCTGGACAAAAGAAAACGATGACTGGTACATTTATGGAATGGAATATGACGAAAAGTCCCCTTTGCACATGAGGGAAAAGAAATATGATTTTAACAACGACCACGCATTGAATGTTTTTATTGCACAAAGATATGAAATGCTTTTTCTAGCGTGTGCAACATTACCCCTTCCGCTTACAAAAGAAAATTTTGAGCGCTACTATCCCGGCGGATATTTAAGATTTAGGGAAGGAAAGAATATTTATTTTACGGCAGGTTGCAGCTGGCAGTTAACAGACATAGCAAATTATTTCTTTTTTGATGCAGGAGTAGAAGGCCGCTTTAACATTTTCTTTGGCGAGCATTTTTCCATATCTCCAGAATTAGCCGCAATTGGAAAACTAAACCTTGTTACAAGCGACCCGTCAGTTGGCATAGCAGGAGAAGGCAGTCTAACCTTTCACTTTATAAATGATTCTGGATTTGACACGCTTGCAATAAAAACTTTTTATCAGCATTCATTTATTTTTCCATTCAGGAAAGAGTCAGACCGCTTTGACTTAGGAGCAATCGGACTGGGCTTCTATATTAAGTTTTGACGGTATTTTTAAAAGGCCAAAGTCGAGTTTTTCGCAAAATGTGTCATTCCCGGGTTGTGCTTCGGCTACGATAACCAACAGCCTAGGAATGACATGTATTTGTAAAAACCTAAAATGAAAGCTATTTGCTCATCTTATAAATTTCCAGCATGTCTTCTTCTTTTAGGAATTTTGCAGAACCCTTTCCGCCGTTTACGCCGACAGCGCATTTGTGGGCCATAAGCTTAAGGTCTTCTTCGCTTGCGGTAACACCCAACTCGCGGAGGTTTGTAGGCATCTTTATTTCGTGATAGAAATTTTCCATGGCTTCAATTCCCTTGAGCGCAATTTCTTCATCACTTGCTGCATCTGGAGAAATGCCCATTACATTGATTGCAAACTTTTTAAAACGCGGCAGGCAGTTTTTATAAACATAGCGGGCCCAGCTTCCCCAAAGGGCGGCAAGTCCTGCTCCGTGGGCAACATCATAAAGACCGCCAAGCTCATGCTCCAGCTTGTGAGTCATCCAGTCACCACCGTCGTTTCCGCAGCCTGTAAGTCCGTTGTGAGCCAAGCTTCCTGCCCACATAACTTCTGCACGTGCGTCATAGTTCTTAGGGTCTTTTACAAGAATCTTTGCATTCTCTTTTACGGTTCTTAGAAGCGCCTCTGCCATTGAATCTGTAATTTCCATGTTTCCGCCGTTTGTAAAGTAGCGTTCCATTGTGTGCATCATAATGTCCGTGCATCCGCATGCAGTTTGATAGTCAGGCAGAGTCATGGTCAGTTCAGGATTCATAATTGCAAAACGTGGACGGCCAAAATCACTTGAATACCCGCGCTTAACAAGACCTTCCTCTTTTGTAATTACGGACGAGTCACTCATCTCGCTTCCTGTAGCTGCAATTGTAAGAATTACGCCAAGAGGAAGACAGCCCTGAACCTTTCTTTTGTAATCATAGAAGTCCCAGACATCACCGCTGTTAACGACACCGTAGCCTATAGCCTTTGCCGAGTCAATGGCACTTCCTCCGCCAACAGCAAGCAGAAAATCCACGCCTTCTTTTTTGCAGAGTTCGATTCCTTCGTAAACAAGACCAAGATGAGGATTTGGAACTGCCCCGCCAAGCTTAATATAATTGATTCCAGCCTTGTCCAAGATGTCTGTTACCCGCTGCAGCAAGCCTGAGCGGACAACGCTTCCTCCGCCATAATGAATCAATACTTTTTTTCCGCCGAATTCCTTAATCAGGTCGGCAACTTTTGTTTCTGTGTTTTTTCCAAACACAACTTTTGTGGGTGTATAATAATTAAAGTCGAACATTTTTCCTCCTGCATTTGACACATGGCCTAATATCTATATTCCATTGTATAAGCAAAATCACAGGTTTACAAGAAAAATATTTTATATATGACATATCCATGTCATATTACCGTGCTATAATAGAGGCATGGAGCGCGACGGAATGGAACGACCTGCTTTTAAGGAAATAAAGACATTCGCTGAGTTTTCAAAATACTACTGGTACAGGGAAGAACTGCAAAAAATTTGCAAGTCTCTGGGAATAAAATCATCCGGTATGAAGGCAGAGCTGAATCATGTTATTGAAGAATACTACAAAGGAAGCCTTATTGAAGAAAACAAAAAAGGCCCAGCTGCAAAAATAAAGCAAGAAGCAAAAGACAAAGCACTTACTTTGCAGACAGGTCTTTTGGAATGCGGATTTTCTTTTGGCCCAAGATTCCGCGAATTCTTTTCTGCACAGACAGGCATTAAAAATTTTAAGTTCAATGTGGATATGGTTGCAAGCGTAAAGAAGGTTAAAGAAACACAAGACAGCACTTTTACCCTTGGCGACCTGCTTGACATTTTCTACGGAAAAAAGACTTACGCAAAATACGACAAAATATCTTTGCAATGGAATAAGTTTGTGCATGATTTTTGCAAAGACCCGGAAAGTTCTAAATTTGCGGACAAACTAAAAACAGCCGCACTGCTGTGGAAAGAAGTCCGAGATTCAACAAGGGAAAAAATTTACAAGCATGACTTGCTTGAAGAATTTGCCCTGGAAATTCAAAACTAAGGAGATGCAAATGGCTTTTGACTACAAAAAGGAATTCAAGGAATTTTATTTGCCGGCAAAAAAGCCTGGAATAGTTCACATTCCAAGGATGCAGTTTGTAGCTGTGAAAGGAAGCGGCAATCCCAACGAAGAAGACGGCCAATACAAGGCTGCCCTTAACGTCTTGTATGCAATTTCCTATGGAATAAAGATGAGCAAAAAAGGCGAACACAAAATTGAAGGTTACTTTGACTATGTTGTTCCGCCGCTCGAAGGATTTTGGTGGCAGGATGGAATTGAAGGAATTGATTACAGCCACAAGGAAAGCTTTAATTGGATTTCTGTAATAAGGCTACCTGATTTTGTTACGCAAAAAGATTTTGAATGGGCAAGGGATTCTGTGCAGAAAAAGAAGAAACTTGACTGTTCCCGCGCCGAACTTTTTACTTTGGAAGAAGGGGACTGCGTTCAGGTTATGCATCTGGGGTCATACGATGAAGAGCCGGCAACAATAAAAATGATGGATGAATATGCGCTTTTGAAGGGATACGAAGTTGATTTTTCTGCTTCGCGCTTGCACCACGAAATATATCTTAGCGACCCAAGGAAAGTTTCGGGGGAAAAGCTAAGGACCGTAATAAGGCATCCTGTAAGAAAGATAAAATGAATTGTAGGACGACGAAGAAACCTACGCCGCCATGGAGGGGCCCGCGAAGCGGGTTGCCGCCAGGCAATGGAGGCGGGAGCCGGAACCCCGGAACGGCGGTGGCGCAAAGGCCTATCCGCTCGAATTAGCCAAGGAATCAACGCACCCCGCAGCAAGCTACGGGGTATGAGTTCCTCATAAAACGAATCCCCCTGTATCAAAACATCCTTACGCGAACCAACGAGGTGTGCGTTGTTCTTAAAAGGTATTGCAGTCAGGGTTGAATACCCTTATTCCGCCCCAAGGGGCGGGGTATTCAACCCTTCCGCGCGAATAAAATGGTAGAGCAATTAAGGCTTCGTCCAGAAAAAGACCTCAAAAAAAACAGGAAGATAAAATGACAGATTGCAAGGAACTGCTTAGTAACATAGAAAAGATTCACACGACAGAAATGGGAGAAGACCGCATAAGGCGAAACCTTTCCCTGGGCAAAGAGATATTGGATACAGTTGGCTGGTGCAAAGAACAAATAGGGTTGCCAGAAGCGCGCATAGTCCGCAGAGGCAAAAACTGGTACGCAACAATTGGCGGGAACACTTTTACCGTGAACGCATACAGCTACACAATCATTACGGCTCACAGGGAGAGGGCAAATACATAACGTAGACTTGGCAGGGGTTTGCCTGATCCCAAAAGAGGGGGAAAATTTCCAGTTCTTTGAATCCGCATGACTGATAGAATTTGTTGGTTCTGTCGTAGTCTTCGTAATAGCCTTCCGCTACGGTTTTTACCTGCATGAAGGTGTAGCCTTTTTGGCGGGCAATTTCTACTGCTTTTTGAACCAAGGCGCGGCCTATTCCCTTTCTGTGGAATTCTTTTAGGACTCCCATTACGGCTATTTCTACGGTGGCTTTTCCGGTCTGCTTTAGGCACAAAAAACCCGCATAGCCATTGTCTTCTGCAGCGATGAAGGTGAAGTTAACGCATTCTGAAATATACTGCTCACGGCTTTCTTCTACTTCAAACCATTCGGGAAGGGCTTCTAGTATTTGCCTACAGATTTTTTGTTTTTGCTGGCTTTGGGTTATTTCTACTATTTGTTGCATAAGTTGTTTTTTCCTGCAATATTTTTCTAAAAATTAATATGACATATTGCTGTCATATTTTTTATGATATACTAAAGGTATAAAAACTACAAGACGATGGAGGTGCTGCATGCCAAGACCCAAAACAAAAGATGACCTTTTGCTTGCCGCAAGGGAAAACTACGAGGAACTTACAAAGATGGTTGACGGGCTTACGGAAAAGGAACTTAACACGCCATTTGACTTTTCTGGTCAGCCTAGCAAAAAGGAGGCCCACTGGAGCCGCGATAAAAATGTCCGAGACGTTTTAGTCCATCTTTACGAGTGGCACCAGCTGATGCTTAAATTTCCCAAAAACAATTCCGGCGTTACGGACAAGAAAAGTGCCATTGCCTTTTTGCCGCCGGATTACTCTTGGAAAACTTACGGCGCTATGAACCAGATGTTCTGGAAGATTCACCAAGACACGAGCCTTGAAGAAGCAAAGAAGATGCTTGCAAAAAGCCATGCACAGGTTATGAAGATGATTGAAGGCTATACGAACGAGGAGCTTTTTATGCCAAAGCATTTTGCTTGGACAGGAAATTCGTCTCTTGGCGAATACTGTGTTAGCAATACCTCAAGCCACTATGCCTGGGCAATAAAGAAAATCAAGGCTCACAAGAAGAACTGCAAGTAATTACTCTTTTTCCACAATGCCTGAAAGAAAGTGAATCACTTCTTCTGTTGCAAAATAATCTTCGTGGCTGATTCCGTGGAATATCTTACATTCAGCAGGGGAAGCTGATGAAGAGTAGAAAGCGGCAAGTTTTTGCTGAAGGCTTGCAGAAAGGGTTTTGTCTGCATCGGAGCCTATAATTGTTACCGGGCAGACAGTCTTTTTTGCATACTGGTCCACGCGAATGTTGTTTTTGATGAAGACTTTTAGCGGCCCCCAGAATATTGGGATAATCTTGTTGTACAAGTCGGAAAGATTTCTGTAGCCAGAGGCAAGTACGAGATGCTTGCATTCCCTTACGCTTGCAAGGTATGCCGCCATTCCGCATCCATAGCTGTGGCCAAAGACGTAAATGTCCCTGTCCGGGTAGCGGCTTTTTGCATAGTCATACAAATCCGTGGCGGACTTTTGCATAGTCTGCAAATTCATCTTTCCCCTGCTCTTTTGGCTTCCATAGTAGTCTACAGAAAGGAAGGGGCAGCCAAAGAGTCCTCCGTACATTCCAACCGAATTGTAGGCAATGTACATTGAGCCTCCAAAGAAGAGGATTACGCTTGAAGATTTTGAATCAAGATTGTAGCCGTAGCCATAGAGACTTTCCTTGCCGCTTGCTTTTATTTCCAACTCTATGGGTTCATACCTTACTTCTTTGAATTTTCTGTCGCCCTTATAAAAGGAATATGAAATGAACTGCATAAGCCCATCACTTGCAAAGAATATGATTAGGACAATCATGACTGTCTTTAGCAGAACATAGGCAACACTCACTTTTTTCTTCTCCATATCAGACTGCTCTCTTTGACTTGCTCTGTTTGAGTGCTCTATTTGAGTGCTCTGTTTGAGCCATTCTTTTGGCAAAAGGCGCATGAAAAACACACGCTAAAACAAAAAAACCGCCCGTATAAGGGGCGGTTATGCTAAACAAGTATTCGCTGTTTAGGCTGAAGGTGCTTCTTCTGCAGCAGGAGCTTCTGCGGCAGGTGCAGCAGCGGCGGCAGCTTTCTTTGCTACTTTTGCTTCTGCACGAGCTTTGTTCTTCAAGTTAGCTTTACAGAATTTGCAAATCTTTACCTTCTTTCCGTCAACGTCCTGTTCGTAAAGGGTCTTAATCTGTTCTGTACCGCAAATGCCGCAAACGCCACGGCCATGATTTGGTTCTTTACGGATACCTGTTCCACGATGTGCTTTAGACATGGCTTACTCCTTTGCAGCTTCAGCTTTTTCAGCCTTTGCTTTCTTTGTAGACTTTTTTTCGTTCTTGTCAGAATCTGGTTCAGGAAGCTTGTAATCTACCAGCTCAAGAATTACCATCTCTGCTGCATCGCCCTGGCGGAATCCCATCTTTAGAACGCGTGTATAACCACCGTTGCGTTCCTTCATGCGGGGACCAAGCTCTGTGAACAATTTGTTCAAGATTCTTTCGTCTGCAATGAATTTTGCTGCAATTCTTCTGTTGTGAACTGTATCAACCTTTGCACGAGTAATCAGTTTCTCGGCATACCTACGAGCTTCAGCAGCCTTTGCTTTTGTAGTAGTAATGCGTTCATACTTAAACAAAGAGGCTACCATATTGCGTAACATTGCACGGCGGTGTGCAGATGTGCGTGAAAGCGGATTAAATCCAATTTTATGATTCATTCGTTTCGTCCTTCTGTTTGCGTAACACAACATCCTTTACATGGCTATAATCAGTCATGCCTAAAGACAAACCGCGTTCGGCCAATTTTTCCTTGATTTCTTCAAGGCTCTTTTTACCAAAGTTACGGGTCTTTGTAATGTCGTCTTCCGTTTTCTTGGTTAATTCACCCAATGTGTGAATATTTGCATTCTTAAGACAGTTTGAACTACGCACAGACAGCTCAAGGTCTTCCACCTTAGTATCGAGCAACTGGCGGATTCTTGTGTCACCTTCTTCACCATCATCGCTTGAAGAATATTCGCTTTCGTTAAAGTTCACAAAAATTGCGAAATAGTCTTTTGCAATCTTTGCTGCGTCAGCAAGTGCATCTTCAGGGCTAATAGTTCCGTCGGTCCAAATCTCAAGAATTAACTTGTCATAATCGTTGCGCTGACCAACACGGCATGGTTCAATAGAATACTTTACCTTTGGTACCGGAGTAAAGATACAGTCCATTGGAATTGTTCCAACAATTTCCAGATAGCGTTCATTTACTTCAGCAGGCACATATCCTCTGCCGCAATCAACCTGAATGTCAAATTCAAGATGAGCACCTTCCATCATAGTAAAGAGCTCAAGACCCTTTGTCATGATTTCAAGCTGTCCCTCTTTTTCAAGGTCTTCACTTTTTACAGTACCAGGTCCCTGAAATTCGTAGTGGATTGTATCCTGTTCAACATCCCGAGGCAAGCGCAAGCGTATTTGTTTTAAGCTGTTCAAGACTTCCAGCGTATCTTCGGAAATATTCGGAATTGATTCGAACTCTCCGGAGATAAGATGTGGAACTCCATCTGCGTCATAAGAACTAATCTGAACTGCGGAGATTGCGTATCCCTGGATAGAAGAGAGCAATACGCGGCGCAAGGTATTACCTACCGTTGTACCGAAGCCCGGTTCAAAAGGATAAGCAGTAAACTTACCGTAGTTTGGATTCTGCTCCTGATGCTCAAATGTTATGCCTTTCGGTTTTTTAAACCCCTTAAGGAGATTTTTGCGAGCCATCTGAACTCCTTATTAATTGGGAAAGTCTTTTTGCCGACCTTCCTTTAAATCAGCGCTGCAATAAAACTTGCTAAAGATTTACTGCATTAACGCTCATTAAGTTCATTCTGAATAACAGCAGGCTGAAAACAGCAGTTCTGCCGTATTCCCTAATTCAACACAAATCCAGAATTACATGCGACGCGTCTTGCGCGGGCGGCATCCATTGTGAGGAATTGGAGTAGTATCAGAGATAGACTTTACCTTAAGGCCTAAAGTTCCAAGAACACGAATCGCATTTTCACGACCGATTCCAGGTCCCTTTACAAACACATGAACTTCACGCAAACCGTAGCCAGCTGCGCGCTGAACTGCAGTTTCTGCAACAGACTGTGCTGCAAACGGAGTAGACTTCTTTGCCCCGCGGAATCCCAAGCCACCAGAAGAAGCCCAAGAAATTGCGTTTCCACGAAGGTCTGTAATTGTCACAATCGTGTTGTTGAAGGTTGCCTGAATGTAAACATTACCTTCAAATACACTCTTTTTCTCTTTTCTTTTTTTGCTGTTAGAATTTGTTGCTGCTGGCATTATTTACCTCCGCTTAAGCCTTCTTCTTGTTGGCAACTGTCTTCTTCTTACCCTTGCGAGTACGAGAATTTGTACGGGTGCGCTGACCGCGTACTGGAAGACCCTTGCGATGGCGGCTGCCACGGTAGCTTCCGATGTCAATCAGGCGCTTAATGTTAAGACCAATCTCTGTGCGGAGACGACCTTCTGTCTTGTAGTTGTCATCGATAGCTTTGCGGATTTTAGCCAGTTCGTCTTCTGACAAATCGTTAATCATTCTTCCGGGTTCTGTGCCGGTAAGTTCGCAGATGTGCAATGCCGCTGAACGGCCGATTCCGTAGATATAAGTCAAAGCAATCTTTACTTGCTTGTTTGGGAGGTCAACTCCCGCAATACGTGCCATCAGTTACTCCTCAACCCTGTCTCTGCTTATGCTTTGGGTTAGAACAGATAATGCGGATAATTCCGTTTCTCTTGATAACCTTACACTTGTCGCAAATGGGCTTTACACTGGTTCGTACTTTCATAAAAAGTCCCCCTGGTAATACAGTGATAGTTGTTTTATTGAATCATGGCAGTTCGAAGTAACATCGCTTCTATATAATAGAAGACTGTTTACCATGAACTACAATTCAATACCACCGCTCCAATATAGAAGCGGTGTATTAATATATCATATATTACCAAATTTAATCTAGTCCTAACCGCATAAATTCTTAACTTTTTACTAAAGTTTTCTATAAATTACGCGGTTTTAAGCCTTTCTTTGTAAATCCATCGTGGTGATGCATCTTAAGCAAGGCTTCTACCTGGGCCATTGTATCAAGGTCAACGCCAACAATAATCAGCAACGAAGTACCACCCATAAGCATTGCAACTTCCTGGGGGAACTTGAACACAATCTGAATAATTGTAGGGATAACTGCAATCAATGCAAGATACAACGAACCGGGAAGTATCAGACGGTTCAACACCTTCTGAAGATATTCCTCAGTTTTGTCTGTTCTGATTCCTGGAATGGAACCACCGTTTTCGCGGATTTGCTTTGCGATCTCTGTGGGGTTCAGGGTTACCTGTGTGTAGAAGTATGCAAAGAAAATGATCAACAGAACTTCGATTGCGTTATAAAGAATTCCGAGCGGATTGAGTGCAACAGAAACTTTGCTGAGCCATGTAGCCCTGCTTGCCATACCGGTTGCGAGCTGCAAAGGCAAAGTCAAGAATGCAGATGCAAAAATTATCGGAATTACTCCAGACGGATTGATTTTAAAAGGTATATATGTACTTTGTCCGCCATACATCTTACGGCCAACAACACGCTTGGCGTAGTGCACGGGGATTTTGCGTTCACCAGACTGCTCGTAAACAATCAGACCGATAATTGCAAGGTACATAAAGAAGGCAACGATAACAAATACGATGTTTACACCGTTTGTGCCTTCCCTAACCTGATTAATCAAATTCCAAATTGCTCCAGGCATACGGGCAACGATACCGGCGAGAATCAGAACAGATATACCGTTTCCAACTCCGTGCGCAGTAATCTGATCGCCTATCCAGACGGTTATCATAGAACCTGTCGTAACCGTAAGGATTGCCAGAATATTGAAATGAACTTTGTCCAGTACTATCACTCCAGGAACCTGCTGGTTGATAGAATCAGCATAAACAGTGATTACCGCGGACTGAATGATACAAACAAAGATTGTACCGATTCTAGTCCAAGCGGCAACCTTCTGCTGACCGCCTTCTTCCTGCGCGATTCTTTTGAGTGACGGAAAAATGACAAGCGCGAGCTGAAGGATAATCTGTGTAGAAATGTAAGGCATAACACCCAACATGAACACAGAGAAACGCTCAAACGCGCCGCCTGCAAAAAAGTCCATATAATTGGCAAAAGCGCTTTCCGCGGTATTTCCCAAACTTTCAAAATAACGCAGAAGCAAGGATGCGTTAATGCCCGGAATAGTCAAAACGCTTCCCAGGCGGAATATAGCCAGAATGAACAAAGTAAAGAGAAGCTTTGAACGCAACTCTTTAACTCTGAAAACATTTACTACAGGATTGCTTGCCATTTTTCACTCCACGTCTTATTTTGTTTCAGCTTTTGCTTTGTCGGCTTCTTCTGCAACCTTTACGCTGCCGCCAACCTTTTCGATCTTCTCTTTAGCAGAAGCAGAAACTTTATCAACGTCAATATTAAGCTTCTTAGTAATGTCTCCATCACCCAAGATCTTAATAAGAGTCTTGTTCTTAGAGAGCAATCCCTTAGCCTTAAGAGACTCACGGTTTACCGTTTCTCCGTCAGCATACTTTTCTTCCAACTGCTTCAAGTTGAAAATAGAGAATTCCTTCTTAAAGCGGGCGTTAGAAAAGCCTCTGCGGGCAATGCGGCGATACAAAGGCATCTGTCCGCCTTCAAAGCCAACATACGGAACTGCGCTACCGCTTCTTGACTGCTGGCCCTTGTTACCCTTACCGGCAGTAGAACCGAGTCCTGATGAAGAACCGCGGCCAACTCTGCGCTTAGGTCTATTGGCACCCTGAGGTGCATGCAACATAAAATCTGACATTAGTCAATCTCCTCACATTTTACAAGGTGTGCAACAGCACTAACCATGCCCCTTACAGAAGGATTGTCTTCATGCTCTACAACAGAATTAATCTTCTTAAGACCAAGACTGCGAACCGTGGCACGCTTATCAGGCTTCTGCCCGATAACGCTTCTAATCAATTCAATGCGTAATTTCTTTGCCATGATTAACCCCACATCTCTTTAAGAGTCTTTCCGCGGCTCTGAGCCACTTCGCGGGCATTCATAAGCTTGCTTACTGCATCAAAAGTTGCACGGACAACGTTTACAGAAGTCCTTGATCCCTGTGACTTAGAGATAACGTCGGTTACTCCAGCAGCATCCATTACTGCGCGGACAGCACCACCTGCGATAACTCCAGTACCAGGGCAAGCAGGCTTGAGCAAAACAGATGAACTCTTGTATTTACCGATAATCTCGTGCGGAATTGTTCCGTTCTTCAAAGGAACTCTAGAAAGATTTGCCTTTGCGCGGTCAATGCTCTTTCTAATAGCTTCCGTAACATCGTTAGCCTTTCCGAATCCGTAGCCAATGCGTCCTTTCTGGTCGCCTACGACAGTAAGGGCAGAGAAAGCCATGCGGCGTCCACCTTTTACGGTCTTTGAAGTGCGGTTCAACTTTACAAGTTTTTCAACGAATTCATCGGCCGGTTTTCTTTCAGCGCGTCTCTGGCGTTCGTTTTCCATAACCACTCCTAAAATTCAATCCCGGCTTTGCGGGTAGCGTCTGCAAGAGCTTTTACAACACCGTGATAGAGGTAACCATTGCGGTCGAACACAACTTTGCTTATGTTCTTATCCTTCAGGCGTGAACCAAAAGCTTCACCGAGTTTTGCTGCACTGTCGATGTTAGCCTTGAGTGCAATAAAATCCTTTTCCAATGTAGAGATGGAAGCAAGTGTCTTGCCTTCATCATCATTAATAGCCTGGACATAGAGGTTGCGTCCGCTCTTGTAAACTGTCATGCGAGGGCGTTCTGCAGTACCGTAAATAGTCTTGCGGATGTGAATCTTTCTGTGAAGGCGTCTTCTTTGTTTATCGCTTAATTTCTTGAACATATCAATTCACCTTATTTTACACCAGTCTTACCGACTTTACGTCTGATAACTTCTGTTTCATAGCGAATACCCTTACCCTTGTAAGGCTCAGGTCCACGAAGCTTGCGTATATCAGCGCTGAACTGACCAACGAGCTGCTTATCGATACCAGCGATAGTAACTTTTCCGTCCTTATCTGCTGTTACAGTAAGGCCTTCAGGAATGATTGCGATGAATTCATTGGAATATCCAAGGTTCATAACAAGTTCCTTTCCCTTAACTTCTGCACGATAACCAACACCAGTGATGATAAGTGTCTTTGAGAAACCGTTTGTTACGCCTGTTACCATGTTGGAAATGAGCCTCTGGTACAAACCGTGGGCTGCAGACGCATTCTTAGAGCCGTCAGAAGGATTAACAACAAGTTCAGAGCCTTTTACGTCAATCTTTACAAGGTTGTTGAACTTCTGCTTAAGTTCGCCTTTCGGTCCTTTAACAGATATAACATCACCGTCTACTTTTACAGTAACACCGCCAGGGATAGCGACAGGAAGTTTACCAATTTTTGAAGCCATTGTTTTCTCCTATTACCATACCGTGCAAATCAACTCGCCGCCGACCATCTTTTCAGATGCCTTTTTGCCAGTTGTAACACCAGTTGATGTTGAAATGATTAAAGTGCCGTAGCCGTTGTAAACACGGGGCAAATCCTTATAGCCTGAATACACGCGGCGACCAGGTGTAGAAATCTTCTTCATACCGTGGATTACCGGTGCATTTGAATCATCATATTTCAAGAATACGCGGATTACATTGCGGCCGTCATCATCCTGAACCTTCTTAAAGTTCTTGATGTATCCTTCTGTCTTAAGGATCTTGACGATCTCAAGTTTCATCTTTGAAGTCGGTACGTCAACCTTTTCGTGACCGGCTCTTGCCGCGTTCTGGACTTTAGAGAGCATATCTGCTACTGGGTCTGAAGCTGCCATTTCTTTCCTCCTGCCACTACCAAGATGACTTTGTGACGCCTGGTAAAAGGCCTTCACTTGCTAATTTGCGGAAACAGATACGACAAATCTTAAACTTCCGCAAATATCCGTGTGGACGACCGCAAATCTGACATCTATTATATTTTCTAGTGCTGTATTTCGGAGTCCGCTGACATTTGATAATCAATGATTTCTTAGCCATGAGCTTGTTCCTTATTTCCTAAACGGCATGCCGAACTTGTCAAGAAGGGCACGAGCTTCGCTGTCTGTGCGAGCGCTTGTTACTATACTGACGTTCATACCAGAAATCTTGACGATTTTATCAAAGTCGATTTCCGGGAAGATAATCTGTTCAGTAATAC
>DFJV01000151.1:0-389 GCA_002373205.1 Treponema sp. UBA3662 | reverse complement strand
TAATACCAAGAGAGAAGTTTCCGTGTCCGTCAAAGCCTGTGGCCTTGATTCCGCGGAAGTCCTTAACGCGCGGGAGAGCTACGTTAATCAGGCGATCGAGGAATTCATACATGATGTTTCCGCGAAGAGTAACCATTGCACCGATTTCCTGTCCTGCACGAAGTTTGAAATTTGCAATACTTTTCTTAGCTCTTGTCTTAACAGCTTTCTGGCCGGTAATCTGAGTGAGATCCGTAACTGCAGCATCAAGAAGTTTCTTATTCGTGAGAGCTTCGCCAACACCCATGCTAACAACAATCTTTTTGATTGCCGGAATCTGCATAACTGATGTATAACCCAGTTCCTTAAACAGTTCGGGGGCGTACTTTTCCTTATAGACTTTCTTAAGC
>DFJV01000126.1 GCA_002373205.1 Treponema sp. UBA3662 | reverse complement strand
TGCCCTTTGTAAACATAATTCTTGCCCGGGGAGACAGAAGCACGGATATCGTTACCTCCGAAATTTCGCTTGCAAAATGGCTTGGCTCCTACATGGATGCCGTGGAAGCGCAAACTACAAAGCTTAACGCTAAAAAATCCGTCATTTGGGTAAAGCCAGGTTCAGCTTTTGCGGTTTCCACAAGCAAATTCAGCTTGTTCGGAAAAAAATAAGATGGTGGTGTAAATGAATTTTTTTAACTTGGACTTTCCTTTTCTTGCAGAATGTTCCATAAAGATTCTTCTTAGCATTGTAAGCGGATTTGTGCTTGGCCTTGAACGAAAGTCCAGGAACCAGAATGTTGGCACAAGAACCCTTATCCTTATAAGCGTTTCCTCTACCTTGCTTTCCATTCTGTCTTATTTCTTGGCGGATCCTTCCCTGTGCAAGATTAATGTTGGTGGTGACCCTACCCGTATAGCTGCCGGTGTTGTTAGCGGCATAGGCTTCTTGGGCGGCGGTGCAATCATGCATCATGGCCTTAACATAAAGGGGCTTACTTCTGCTGCAATCATCTGGACGGACTCTGCGCTTGGCCTTGCCATTGGTGCCGGGCTTTACCTGCAATCTCTTATTGTTCTTGTGGCTTCCGTACTTGCGCTTTTGATTCTTGAGCGTGCGGAAGAGAAGTGGTTCCCTGCCGGAAAAAACAAAATCCTTCACATTGTCTTTGAAAACAAAGATGTTGACATGGGAAAAATAAAGAAAATCATCAAAAAGAACGGTTTTATCATTTCTGACCTGAACGTAAGCTATGTTATGGCAAGCAAGCAGATTTTCCTGCATTATTCGGTAAAAGCCCCACGCGAGGATAATTTTTCTGCCCTCATAAGCCAGCTGAATTTGGCCGGAAAACTTTCAGAATTCTCAATTACAAATTGATTGCAATCTGATGCAAAAGAATGTGGAGAAAAATATGGCAAACGATATAAAAGCCCTTGTTTTTGACATGGACGGCGTTCTATTGGACACTGAATCAATGAGCGACAAGACCTGGGCTATGGCCGCCAAAGATTTTAATGTTACTGTTACCGAAGAAGACTTGAACAAGTGCCGCGGTTCAAACAAGAGCGACATCATTATGATTCTAAAGGGAATATACGGCAATGAATTTGACGCAGAGAATTTCCTTTGCGCAACAGGAAAATATTTCCATGAGCTTGAATTTAGCTCGGGAATTCCCCTTATGCACTATGCAAAAGAAATACTCGAATACCTTAAGCCCAAATATCATCTTGCCCTTGCATCTTCAACATCCGGCCCCACTGTTGAGCGCCAGCTTAGGAATGCAGGGCTGATAGACTTCTTTGAAAAAAGAATCACCGGAGACATGGTTCTTCACAGTAAGCCCGACCCGGAGATTTATACCATGGCATGTTCTTCCATAAATGTTGCTCCTGCTAACTGCCTTGCAATAGAAGACAGCCCCAACGGAATCCGTTCTGCAAGTGCGGCCGGCATGAAGGTTATAATGGTTCCAGACAGGATTAAGCCCACAGCAGAACTGGAAAAACTCTGCTGGAAAATCCTTCCCTCTTTGGAAGACTTACGCTCTGTCCTTTAGCATGAATGTCATAAGGGCACTGCACCCCCTGCTTATGTCGTCGTAGGCGGTGTCAAAGTCTCCTGAATACCAGGGGTCAGATACGTCTTGGGCGCTTCCTGTGTATTCCAAGAGTTTGTGCACTTTGCCAAGGGGGTCTCCATTCCAGCAGCGGCACATGTTGGAAATGTTTGCCCTGTCCATGCCAATCATCAGGTCGTAGCGCTCGTAGTCAGAAGCCCTTATTTGTCTTGCGGCTCTTTTTGTAAAGGGAATTCCTTCCTTCCTTAGCTTTGCCTTTGCCGGAGGGTACATGTCGTTGCCAATTTCTTCCGTGGAAGTTGCTGCGGATTCAATAAGAAAATCATTTTCCAAACCGGCTTCCCTTACCAAATTTTTCATGATGAATTCAGCCATTGCGGAACGGCAAATGTTCCCATGGCAGACAAAAAGTATTCTTTGCATGTAGAATATTATACTTGAAAATGCTGCCAAATACTATTAGTATTTAGCAGTGCGTAAAAAACAGTTTTTTTGCTCCACTTCCAGAAAAATCTGGCTGAAAATCCATGGTGCGATGTAATAGGAATCTGACTCCCTTCGGGGCTTGAAGCTACGCTACCTGTTACGCACCTCGCAAATGGATTTTCATCCATATTTTTCTTCCCGTTGCGCAAAAAAACTGTTTTTTACGCCCCTTTATAGGAGATATATATGGATTTAAAAGAAACGGCTTGCTTTGGCGTTGCGGGCAATTTTACGGGGCATCTTGAACAGGCAGGAGAAGCTAAGGAATTTGCCCAGGTAAAAACAGAGGAAGCTTCTGCTCCAAAGGGAGTCTTCCCAACTTATCTTCCAAAAGCAGCTGGGGCTTGCGTCCCGGAATTCTTAAATGTCTTTCCCTTTTCCCAAGACAAGATAATCTTTCCCAAGGGTGAACAAAAAGTCCAGTTTGAACCTGAATGTGCCGTAGTCTTTGACGCAAACTGGCAGGACGGCAAGATTACGTCCCTTAGCGCAAGGTACTTTGCCGCTTCAAATGACTGCACAATCAGAAAAGAAGGCTGCAAGAAAATCAGCATGAAAAAGAACTGGGGTGCAAACAGCAAGGGTTTTGCCACCAACTGCATAGCCATAGATTCCTTTGATTCAGACGGAATCTTAAATGATTACCGCATAGCAAGCTTTCTGCAGAGGGGAAGAGACACCTTTGCCTACGGAGAGGACAGCGCTGTTTCCGGTTACAGCTACATCTGGAAAAAACTGACCGACTGGCTCATCCAGAAATTCAATGCGCAAAAAGATGAATTCAACTTGGAAGACATAGGCTCCTACCTTAATGCGTCCGGCTGCCCAAAGAAAATTATGGTTTCCATAGGAGCTACCCGCTACACCGATTTTGGCGAGAACAATTTTTTGCAGGACGGTGACGGAATCGTAATAGTTCTTTACCCTGCATCCAAGTATTCTGCAGAAAAAATTCAGGACATGGTTGCAAGGGGTGCGGAATTTGAAAGTGATGTTTCCGTATTAAAACAGACGGTTGTTATTTAAGAACTTCTGTTCAAATTCTTCCAGGCAGATTGGCTTACTAAAGTAGTAGCCCTGGAAGATGTTTCCGCCCATCTTAATGAGCATGTCCAGCTGTTCCTTGGTTTCTATGCCTTCTGTAACGGTTGGAATGTTCAGCCTGTGGGCCAGATCAATAATCGTGTTAAGGATTATGTTTGCCTTTTCCAGGTTTGCCGTTTTGCAGAGGAAGAGCATATCTATTTTTAGAACGTTCAGCGGAATGTCCTTAAGCGTGTTTAGCGAAGAGTAGCCGCTTCCAAAGTCGTCTATTTCTATAAGGAAGCCCTCGTTTTGCAGGGAATGCAGAATGTTAAGGTTGTATTCCAAATTTGTCATAACAACGGTTTCCGTTATTTCCAGGTGAATCTTTGAAGGTGGCACATCGTATTTTTGCGAAAGTCCGGTAAAGGTTCCGTATATGTCCGTAAAGTAGAAATCCTTGGGCGAAATGTTTACGGAAATAGAGATGTCCTTTTTGTTTTCGTTCTGCCACTTGTGCATGATTTTAAATGCTTCTTCCCAGATGTAAAGGTCAATCTTTGTAATAAGGCCGTTGCGCTCAAGCACTGGAATGAATTTTGCCGGAGGAAGAATGCCTTCTGATGGTAAATTCCAGCGAACCAGAACTTCTGCGCCAACAACTTCCCCCTTTGAATTTATCTGCGGCTGAAGGTATGGAACAATCTGCTTTTCCTTGATAGCATTGCCCAGCATGCCGGTAACTTTCTGCTCCCAAATTTTGTCTTCGCGGAGGGTGTCTTCGTAGAAGGAAAAAATCTGGTTGTAGTTGTTCTTGATTTTTGAGATTGCCATTAGGGCACGGTCTATCATAAAGTCTATGCTTACGTTTCTGTCTTCAATTTTGAATATTCCGTAGTGGGCAATAATCGGGTAAGTGGGGTTGTTCTTTACCGTAAAGTTGTCCGGATCCTTGTTGTCCGCAAATTTTTCCATTATGTTTTTGTCTGTGGCAAGGAAGACAAAGTTGTCTCCGCCAAGGCGTCCGTAGCAGGGGTACTGAATCTTTCCTGCACGAATCTTTTCCGCAATGTCCGCTATAAGGGCATTACCTGCATCGTAGCCAAAAGTGTCGTTTATAAGCTTAAAGTCTTTTACGTCAAGAACGACTATGTAATAGAGCTTGTCGTTGCCGGCAAGAATCTGCTTGGTCTTTTCTATAAAATAGTTCCTGTTGTAAAGCCCGGTAAGCGGGTCGTGGTGTGAAAGGTATATCTGCTTCTGGTTTTCCGCCTCTTCGTTGGTGTAATCAATGGCCTTTATGTAGGAGCCTAAAAACCTTTTCTTTTCATCAAGAAGGGGAAAGAAGCTGTACTTGTAGTAATGGGTCTCACCCTGTTTGTCTATTCTGGAGCTTTTTAGAGTAACCGGAGAAGTTTTTCCTGTAAAGTCCGTGTTTATCATGGAAGATATAGCCTTAAAGCTTCCCGCAAGATTCTGATTGTTCAAGTTGAACATTTTGCGTGCCGATTCGTTTGCAAAAAAGCCAATCTCTTCCTTGTCAAAAAAGACGTAGGCGCTTGGTGATGATTCAAGAACCTTCCGGTTTATGAGCCCTATAAAAAAGAGCGGTTTGTATATAAGTATAAAATAGAAAATTAGAATTGCGCAGATTGAGTAGCCAATCATGGCTATGTCAACAGGAATGTTCTGGAAGATGTATGTGGTTTCCCAGATTGCTGTAATAGTAAGGCACACTATGATGATTATGTAGCGCTCGCAATAAATGCGGGGTGTCTTTATTGTGCCCCTCACCAAAATCATGAACATGTTAAAGAAGAGCAGGTAGGACAGCACAAGGTGGACGTAATGCCAGGTGTGCGAAACAAGCGCATAGTAAATGCGGATTCCGTTAAGTGTTACCGGTATGATTGAAAATACGTGTCCAAAAATTGGGTTTGCAAGAAGCGATGCCGAATCCAAAATTACTATGGCCATGACCAGTCTTTTGGAAAATGGCGTCATCGTGGAAAAAACGGTGGCAAAGAAAATGGTTATGCTGTAGAACATGAAGTTTGTTCCAATCATGTAAACATAATAACCCAAAAGGCATATTTTATAGTTGGTGCTTGCGGTGATTAGAAGGTTGCCAAGAAGCGGCAGCAGGGAGAAAATCAAGAAGGAAAATATCTCTTTGCCATATTTCTGATTTTTAGCTCTCTTTACCCAGATGGCGCAAGCCAGCAGCATGATAGCGAGGACAATAAAAATTACAACTATAGAATAAATATAAACCATTTTACTTTCTATTTTATAGTCAAATAGCCAATAATGCAAGTTTTGATTTCATTTTTGAATTTTTTGGAGCATATTCCTTGGTTTTACCGTGCGCAAGGCTACGCTTTCCTCAGAAATATATTTTTCCCCGCTTTCCAGGGTTCCGCGGGTCCCTTCCCGCTCCATTGCCTAACGGCAACCCGCTTGCGCGGGCCCTTCCAATCGGGGCTAGGCTTATATGTGAAAAACAGCTGGAAATCAGATTTCCATGTTGTTTATAATGTGCCGTTGTATTTTTGTCTTTAAGGGTATATAATCGCGCTATGGATTTAATTCAAAAATTTTCTTCGGATGTGGAGAAAATAAAAAAGCATTACAGGGCAGAGCATCAGACATATAATGGAGAAGAAGTTTGCAACCAGGTGGCCGCTTTTTTTGAGCAGCAGAACAGGGATGTGGCATCTTTGGCCCACAGCTACGCCTCTTATTGGAAGGAAGCCTATATCCTGCCCTCCCAGAATATGGAAGAAGAGCCTACCCGGGAACACATAGAGCTTTTGGCCGGTATGATGGCACTTTTGCTGGATGTTGAAGACAGCTGGCAGTTTACGGAATGTTTTACCCAGCAAGACTGGAAGCAGCTTTGCCAGCTTACCAATTACGAGGCCGAAGACCTGCCTTTGGAGCTTTTGAGCAGCCTGATGAAAAATTTTGTAGACAACCAGGCAGTCTGACTTGGCATAATAT
>DFJV01000055.1 GCA_002373205.1 Treponema sp. UBA3662 | reverse complement strand
CGGGCTTCGGACTCTGAGCGGTTTTCTCCCCTCCAAATTTGGAGTCCAAGGGAACACCCTTGAAGGAAGCACCCAAATTCACTATAATCAATAAATTATGAAACCAGTTCTTATTAAAGATTTGCTTACCTCTGCCCCAGACGGACGCGGAGTTACAGTTTGCGGTTGGGTGCGCACAAAGCGCGACTCAAAAAACTTAGTCTTTGTTCAGGTGAACGACGGAAGCTGCTTTGCAAACATCCAGCTTACCTTTGACCGCAACAATCCCGGTAATGCAGACGTTAATAATATAGAAGAAGAACTCAAAAAAATAACCACGGGCGCTTCTGTCCGCGCAGAGGGAGTCATCATCCCTTCCCCGGCATCAGGACAGGCAGTTGAAGTTACCCTGCAAAAGCTTACGGTTCTTGGCATCTGCCCGCCGGAAGAATATCCGCTGCAGAAGAACAAGATGAGCATGGAATACCTCCGCGACAATGCCCACCTCCGCGCACGCACAAACACCTTTGGCGCAGTATTCCGCATGAGAAGCCAGATGGCAATAGCCCTGCACACCTTCTTCCAGGAACGCGGCTTTGTCTACATCTCCGCCCCGGAAATCACCTGTTCAGATGCAGAAGGTGCAGGAGAAATGTTCCAGGTAACAACCCTTTCGCTGGAAAAGATTGCAGAGCTTGGCGTAAAAGCCGGAGCCGGCGGAATGAAGATAGAAGACGCACACAAAATCGTTGACTATTCAAAGGACTTCTTTGGCAAAAAGGCAAACCTTACCGTATCTGGCCAGCTTGAAGCAGAAACCCTTGCCACAGCCCTTAGCCGCGTATATACATTCGGCCCAACCTTCCGCGCAGAAAATTCAAACACACCGCGCCACCTTAGCGAATTCTGGATGTGCGAACCGGAAATGGCCTTCTTTGACCTCTTTGACGACATGGACTTGGAAGAAGAATTCATCAAGTACCTTCTAAACTGGGCACTCACAAAATGCAGCGAAGACATGGCCTTCTTTGAAAAGAGAATCCAGCCAGGCGTTACAGCCCAGCTTCAGCACGTTGTGGACACACCGTTCAAGCGCATATCATACACGGAAGCCGTTGCCGAGCTTGAAAAATTCAACGACAAGTTTGAATTCCCAATTGAATGGGGCAAGGAGCTTCAGACCGAACACGAGCGATACCTTACCGAACAAATTTACAAGTCGCCTGTAATGGTCTACAACTATCCAAAGGACGTAAAGGCCTTCTACATGAAGCAGAACGAACCCGACGAAAAGGGACGCATCACGGTACGCGCAGTAGACGTACTTGTTCCAGGCCTTGGCGAAATAACAGGCGGTTCAGAACGCGAAGAAAACTACGACAAGCTTCTAAAGGTATGCCAGGAACGCGGAATGGACATGACCAACTACCAGTGGTACCTTGACCTCCGCCGCTTTGGAACAGTCCCCCACTCAGGATTCGGACTTGGATTTGCCCGCCTCTTGCGCTACATCACAGGAATGGCAAACATCCGCGACGTAATTCCATTCCCACGCGCACCAAAGCTGGCAGACTTCTAATGTTAATTCTGAACATACACGGTTTTCTTGGCGAGGCAGACAACAAGAACTACAAGGCTCTTTGCAAAATGATGCCCGCCAAGAACATCATTTCCCCTCAGCTTGACTACATGGGCACTTCCCCAGAAAAGATTCTTGAAAAGCTTTCCTCCATGGTTAGTTCCCAAGACTTTATTTTTGTGGGGCAGAGCCTTGGCGGCTGGTTTGCAGACAATCTTAGCAGAAAATTCAATCTCCCCTGCATACTAACAAACCCCTGCTACTTTCCCCACCAGCTTAAGCTAATAAAGGAATCGAGCATTTCTTCCTCCTTCCTGGATGAATACGAAAAACTGACCCCCTCTTCCAAAAACCAACTGGCTTATACCCTTTGCAGCGAATCAGACGAGCTCCTGGCCGGCAACTACGACAACTGCAGTAAGCTTTCAGGCCTCACGGTAAAAGTTCAGGGCAGCCACAGCACCATAGAAAACATAGGCCAGCACTTGGCAGACGCCCTGGAAAAAATCAACGCAAGCCTCTAGCCCCACCCCACACATAGAAGTATATACACGTTGAATAAAGTGTTATTTTTTATACATAACATTATTTTTTCTTGACAGATCAAATAACATATTGTACACTAAAATTATGAAACTATCCGATTTTGCCGATATTCGCAGTGGCCTAATTCTTTCCAGAAAACAGGCTCAAGAAAAAACAAAAAACAGATACCCGCTTTTGACTTTAAAAGCAATCAAACCAGACGCAAAAGTATCAACCCCGGAACTTGGTGTTTTTGATGCCACCGAGCCACTGCACAAAGACTACTTAAGCACAATCCGTGATGTTATCGTACGCTCAAGCATGCCCTACACTGCAATATTAATCGATGAAGAAACGGCAGGCATTGTTGTATCGTCAAATTTCGTTATAATCAGATGTTGTGTTGATAAGATCCTGCCAGAATATCTTTTTTGGTTTCTAAACACAGCTGATGTAAAAAAAGATATTTTCAAAAACAGCGCAGGAAATATGCTTGCGGCAATTAAGCCTCAGTATTTTTGTGATCTGGACATTGATCTTCCCAGTTTAACAGAACAAAAATTAATTGCAGATTTTGATACGACAGCAAGAAAAGAACTGGAACTTTTAGAACGATTGAAAAATGAAAAAGAAAAACTATATCAGGCTTGTCTTAAGAATAGAAACAATGAGTTCATCAAAACCAAACAAGAAGAGGCGGCAAAATGACAACCAAAAATGACATTGAAAAGACATTGTGGAGTGCATGTGATACTTTTCGCGGAAAAATCGACAGTTCACGTTATAAGGATTACATCCTTTCTATGCTCTTTGTAAAATATCTGAGTGATGTGACTAAAGAAAAATATGCCGCTTATCAAACTCAATATAACGGAGACGTAACAAGAATTGAGCGTGCAATGAACCGAGAGCGTTTTTTTGTGGATAAGGAATCAACTTTTGATTATCTATACAGGGAACGTAACAACAATCAGATTGGTCAAATGATAAATGTTGCACTGAGTCATATTGAGGAACGGAACTCTGCAAAACTGCGCAACGTATTCCGGTCAATTGATTTTAATTCCCAGGTTGATTTTGGAAATCAGAAAGAAAAAAATGCAATTCTGAAGAATCTTCTCGAAGATTTTTCAGAGTTAGATTTGCGTCCAAGTCAGCTTTCTTCAGCAGATATAATTGGTGATGCTTACGAATATATGATTGCCAATTTTGCTTCAGATGCTGGGAAAAAGGGCGGGGAGTTTTTTACACCGAGTCAGGTTTCTCATCTGCTTGCACTTCTTGTTCAGCCGAAAGAAAATGACCGTATTTACGACCCAACCTGTGGTTCTGGCGGACTTTTGCTTAAAGCGTACAAGGAAGTGCCTGATGGAAAATGTGCTGTGTATGGACAGGAAGCTAATGCTCAGACTTGGGCTTTGTGTACCATGAATATGTTTCTACATGGTGTTGATGACGCAAAAATCTATCAGGGAGACACTCTTTCAAATCCACAGACTCTCGAAAATGACAGCCTTATGAAGTTTCAGGTTGTAGTTGCAAATCCACCGTTCAGTCTTGATAAGTGGGATTCAGGATTCTTATCAAACAGCGAAAAACTAGATGAAAAGAAAAAAGAAAAAATGACTGCATCTATGGATCCTTATGGACGTTTTGACTGGGGAGTTCCGCCAAGTTCCAAAGGTGATTATGCGTTTGTGCTTCATATGCTTCACAGCCTTGATGATAATTCCGGTCGTATGGGAATCGTTCTGCCTCATGGTGTTCTCTTTCGTGGTGCGAGTGAAGGAAAAATTCGCAAGGAAATTATAGAGTTTAATCTTCTTGATGCCGTAATCGGTCTTCCTGCAAATCTTTTTTATGGAACGGGAATTCCTGCATGCATATTGATTTTCAAAAAAAATCGCACCCGTGATGATGTACTTTTTATTGATGCTTCGGGCGAAGGTCATTTTGAAAAAGGCAAGAATCAGAATATTCTGCGTGACGAAGATATTTCAAAAATCGTTGATACTTACAATAAGCGTGAAGCAGTTGAAAAATACAGTGCAGTTGTTAGTCGTGACCTTATTCGTGAAAACGATTATAACCTTAACATTCCACGCTATGTTGATACCTTTGAGGAAGAAGAACCGATTGATATTAAGGAAGTTCAGAAAAATATTGCCAGTATAGAAAGAGAACTTGCACAGGTACAGAAAGAGATGGCTGGGTATTTGAAAGAGCTTGGATTGTAGGAGAGAATAAATGGCGAAAACAACTCAAATTGTACCTGAAAAGTTAATTTCCTCAGAAAATATAAAAGATAAAATTTTCACCATTCGTGGTGTAAAGGTTATGCTGGATATGGATTTGGCAGAAATATATGGCTACAGTACAAAGGCCTTTAATCAACAGGTGCGTAACAATATCGAAAAATTTGACGAAGATTTTATGTTTCAGCTTACGCAAACAGAGCTCGATAATTTGCGGTCAAAAATTTTGACCGCAAATGTCAGTACAATGAGCCGAAGTTTGCCTTATGCTTTCACCGAGCAGGGAATTTATATGCTCATGACTGTATTAAAAGGCGATTTAGCTGTTGCACAAAGTAAATCCTTAATTCGTATTTTTAAGGAAATGAAGGATTTTATCATTGAAAATCGTTCTCTTCTTGATGGTACAGAACTTGCAAAACTTTCTATACAGACAGCAAAAAATACTGCCGATATCGCAGAAATCAAAGAAAACATGGTTACAAAAGATTATTTGATGACAGTAATCCACGATTTTTCAGAATTGTCTGCAATCCGCGAAATTCTTATTTTGAATGGAACCGCAGTTGAAGCCGATGTTGCATATACAAAAATCTATCAGCAGGCAAAACATAGTATTTACATAGTAGACAACTACATCAGCTTCAAAACATTGCTTTTGCTTTCACACGCAAAGAAGAATGTTCAGCTCATTGTTTTTTCAGATAATGTAAATAAAGGGATAACAAAAACTGAATTTTCCGATTTTACAAAAGAATATCCGAATATAAATCTAACCTTGCAAAAAACAAATGGTATCTACCACGACCGTTATATCGTCCTTGATTATAATACCGCAACAGAGAAACTGTATCACTGCGGAGCCTCGTCAAAAGATGCCGGTAAGAAAATCAATTCAATACTTAAGATAGATGAATGTAAACCTTATCATTCTATTATTGATGATTTGTTGAATAATCCTTTGTTGGTGTTATAGGGAGGGGGAGATGACAAATGATGAAATAATGGAAAAATTTCGAACCACCGCTGATTTAGAACATGATTATAAAAACTCGCAGATGTGTTTTGCATTATTGCAGAATTATAATAGAAGAACTGCTTGTAAATTTTGTACAAAAATTGTAAATGAATATGAGACGGAAATAAATACCTATGGATCTTTTATCGATGGAAGAAAGCTTAATTATTCAATTGAATTTGAATCACTGACTGACGAACAGATAAAAGAACAGTTACAGTATTTGGGAAATCATATTCCCGTATATGTACTAATAAGAAAAGGTGAAGAGAATCTTGCAAAACAAGTTAGCATTTTTATTCGCGGAGACAGAAGATGAATAAAATAAGAAAAATTACCTTTAGAGATCATCCAGTTTTAGGAAATTTAACTCTCAATTTTTGCGATGAAAATGGAAAAGCCGTAGATACTGTTATTTTTGCTGGAGAGAATGGAAGTGGAAAAAGTACAATATTGAATGCTATTTATAATTCTATAGATAGTGTGCTGTATCATTTCATTTATATTGAATGGGAAACCGATGGTGCAATTCATTATCTAAATATAAAGCAAATGGACAATCAGCTTTTCGGCGAAGATGATTTGCACAAGAGAATAAGTGGTGGAATTTCGTTTTCCTCATTTTGTAAAACAAAAGGAATTTTTTCTGATATAGATATAAATTTTCATACAAGAGAAATTACAACCGTAACAAGTGAAAACATTGATATGAAAAAAAATAGCCGTCGTTCTGACACTGATTTAACACGGCAGATTAATCAGCTTTTAATTGATGTACAGGCACTCGATGATGCTGATGTTTCAAGAGCATATAGAACAGCACGAAAAAATAAACAAGATACTAATTCTCTGAATATTCAGGAACGTATGTCTCGTTTTAAAAATGCATTTGCAAAGATTTTTGATAATCTGACTTATGACCACGTTGAAAATCAAAACGGTCATAAATCAATAATATTCAAGAAAAATGACATAGAAATACCTATAGAGGCCCTTAGCTCTGGTGAAAAGCAGATTGTTTATAGAGGATGTTTTCTTCTGAAAGATGCAAATGCATTAAATGGGGCTTTTGTTTTTATTGATGAGCCTGAAATTAGTTTGCATCCAAATTGGCAAAAGAAAATAATGGATTATTACAAGGGAATTTTCACAGATGAAAATGGTATTCAGACTTCTCAAATTTTTGCCGTTACACATTCACCTTTTATAATTCATAATGAAAATCGTCGTAATGATAAAGTAATTGTAATTGAACGTGATGCTCAAGGAAAAATAGTTGTTAAAGATAAGCCAGAATATTATAAATGTGATTCTCTTGAACTTATTCATGATGCTTTTTTTATAAAAGATTTTTCACTAGGGCAACCAACTGTATATCTTGAAGGTCGCACAGATGAAAAATATTTCACAAAAGCACTAGATGTTTTTGGATATAGTGATATTCCTTTTAGATTTAAGTGGATAGGGTATATTGATGATAATGGTCAGGAACGATTTACAGGGGACAAATCATTAAATCAGGCCTTTGATTTTCTTGTTTCTAAGAATTTACCCTATAAAAATGTTTTACTATATGATTGTGATACAAACAAGCCAAAAATAAACAAGAATAATGTTATAACGTTATGTATGCAGAAATTTGAAAATCATAGAGGTTTTACAATAGGAGTTGAAAATACTCTTATACTTGATGATAGTTTTGAAGTAGATAAATATAAGAAAACAACTGAAATAATAGATGATTATGGATGTAAAAATATAATCCAGAAATTAGATAAGATGTCATTATGTAAATATATTTGCAGCCTTGAAGATGAAAAACTCAGAATCGTCTTTGCGAATCTAAAAACGGAAATAGATATCCTTATAGAATTATTTAACGGAGATTTATAAAAGAATGAAATTACCAAGCGATTGGAAGTATATAAAACTCTCGGAACTCTTTGATGAGGTGTCTGAAAAAAATCATTCTGATGCGGAAGTTCTTACTATTGTTCAAGGTGTTGGAACTGTACCGCGAAAAGAATCTGGGCGGGATATTATTTATGATAAAAATAGTCTTTCTAATTATAAATATGTACAGAAGGACGATTTTATTATACATCTTCGAAGTTTTGAGGGGGGGCTTGAAATTGCAAATCAAGAAGGTATTGTTAGTCCTGCTTATATAATTCTTCGTACTAAAATACAAGCAGAACCAGGATATCTTTATACATTTTTTCATTCAAATAGATTTATAAATCAAACTATGGCTCCAGCTGTAGAAGGTGTTCGTGATGGTCGTAGCGTAAAATACGATGTGCTGAAAAATCAGCATATTCCTTTTCCCCCACTTGCAGAACAGCAGAAAATAGCAGAGATTCTTTGCAAACAAGATAAGGTGATTTCTCTCAAACAAAAGTTATTGGAACAGAAGCTGCAACAAAAAAAATGGCTCATGCAGAAACTTCTGGAAGTGCCTCACTCAAATGCTAATTGCGAAGAAAAATTCCCGCTTGGCGGTGTGATGATTGATAAGAGCGGATGGAAGAAAGAGATATTGGGAAATGTGACGACATATTCGTGTGTTCGTAAAAAAGACTTGGAATCTTCATATATATGTACAGAAAATATGAAACCTGATTTTGGGGGAATCTCTTTTTATAACACTTCTGAGTTTATTGATGGGGTTTGTTATGAAAAAGGAGATATATTATTAGGAAATATACGTCCATATTTACGAAAGGCTTGGATGGCTGATAGAGATGGTGTTTGTAGTCCTGATGTATTAGTACTAAAGATGACTGACAAAGTATTTTCAGATTTCTTATACAATGTAATTGCTAATGAAAAATTCCTAAAGTATGTAATGAAAGGTGTAAAAGGAACAAAAATGCCTCGAGGTGATAAAGAGCATGTTATGAAATATGTTTTTTATCTTCCAACTCTTCCCGAACAAAAAATCATCGCACAAGTGCTTTCTACCGCAGATAAAGAAATCGCCTTGCTAAAATCGAGTATAGAACAAGAAAAACAAAAGAAAAAATCACTTGCACAGCTTCTGCTTACTGGAACAGTGCGTGTAAAAATATAACAGAATTGGAGGTCACAAATATAAAATCTAACTGGTCACAATTTGTGACCGGTTCAAAAGGAGTCTTTATGGATAAAGAACTGGCAATTATACAATCAGGACTAATCGAAACTCGTATTTTTACAATACAAAACAAACAGGTAATGATAGATAGGGATTTAGCAGAATTGTACAATATAGAAACAAAGGCTCTAAATCAAGCTGTAAAACGCAATATTGAACGTTTTCCAGAACAGTTTTGTTTTCAACTATCAGACTCAGAAACAAAAGAACTGGTCGCAAATTGCGATCGGTTCAAGACATTAAAGCATTCGTCCTCAAATCCTTACGCTTTTACCGAACAAGGCGTTGCAATGCTTTCTGCCGTCCTTCGTAGCGAAACTGCTGTAAAAGTCAGCATAGAAATTATGAATGCTTTTGTTCAGATGCGACATTATTTGCAGGAAAACGCTAACATAATTAGCCGATTAACAAATACTGAAACAAAGCTTTTAGAACATGATAAGAATTTTGAAAGAATATTTGCGGCTTTGGAATCTAATCCAAAACCTAAAAAAGAAGGTGTCTTCTTTCAAGGGCAGATTTTTGACGCTTATGTATTCTTTCAGAATATCATTCAGAAAGCAAAAAAAGAAATTATTCTGATTGACGGCTATGTAGATTTAAGTGTACTTGAACAGCTTTCCAAAAAGAAATCTGGCGTTCAGGTTACGATTTATACCGATAGCAAAACAAAAATCAGCGCGCTTGACGTACAGAAATTCAATTCGCAGTACCCTCAGCTTATTCTAAATTATACATCAAAAATGCATGATCGATTCCTTATAATCGACAATAAGACTGTATATCACATAGGCGCATCGCTCAAAGATTTAGGCAAAAAATGTTTTGCATTTGAACTTATGGAAGATTCTACAGTTCTTATTCCACTGATATTGAAGAATTTGTAATACAGGAGGCTTGGCAATGACATTATCATCAAAAGACGATTACCTAGAAAAAAATGCTTCTCAAAATCCTGCCATCGAACTGCTTTGTGCAATGAGTCCAGATCGAATCCCTGATGGCGGTTATGTTTATATTTCTCCTGAAGAATGTGCCAAGCAGCGTGGCGGGGCTTATAATGTTATCTTAAAAGATATTCTTCGCGGACAGCTTCGCAAAATAAACCGCTATTCTTATTGCGGGGCGGAAAATGAATTTTCTGCGGCAAATATTGAGCGTGCCATTGACGACCTTGATATTTCTCTTTCTGACGGACTGATTACAGCGAGTGCAAAAATCTATGATAAGCTTTTGCTTGGTGAAAGTTATCCAGAAATTGTTGGCGAGGGAGATAAAACTCAGAACTTTAATCTGAATTATATTGATTGGAAGAATCCAAGAAATAATGTACTCCATGTAACGCGAGAGTTTTTTGTTGAAAGTCAGGATAAAATGCACAACGCTCGCCCGGATATTGTTCTTTTTATAAACGGTATTCCTTTTGCGATTATTGAATGCAAGGCGCCAACTGAAAGCGTGGATGCTGCTGTAAATCAGAATTGGCGTAATCAGCAGAATGAATATATTCCTCAGCTTTTTAAGTTTTCTCAAATTATAATTGCAACGAACAAAAACGAAGTTAAATATGCCACAACAAAGACTCCGCCAAAGTTCTGGAGTGTTTGGAAAGAAGATTCTGATTTTTATGAACAGAGGCTTGACCGTTTTGTTACGAATAGAGTAGAAACCGTGCAGGACATGGCCTTAATTTCACTTTTGTATCCGAGCCGTGTTTATGATTTTATTAAATACTTTATTTTGTATGATGCAAAAGTAAAAAAAATTGCCCGATATCAGCAATATTTTGCCGTCAAAGAAATATTAAAGACAATCCAGCAGGATGATGGCGACGGCAGACGAAAAGGCGGCGTTGTCTGGCATACTCAGGGCAGTGGGAAAAGTCTTACTATGGTAATGCTTGCAAAGTATATTCTAATGGAACTTCGAGGTTGCAACGATGGAACTGAGCCAATTAATCCTCGCGTAATCGTTGTGACCGACCGCAAAGAACTTGACCGTCAGATTACCGATACTTTTTCTCATACAAGGCTACGACCTGCGCAGGCAGCAAGTGGGCGTAATCTTGTGGAGCTTATAACAAAAGGAAAAGCAGATGTAATAACTACAATCATAAATAAGTTCAACACTGCAGAGCGTCTTGATACAAAAGATTATTCTCGTGATATTTTCCTTCTTGTTGATGAAAGCCATCGTTCAAATTACGGACAGCTGGCAACAAAAATGCGTTCTGTTTTTCCGAATGCCTGCTATATTGGTTTTACAGGAACGCCTCTTATGAAACGCGAGAAAAATACGCTTTCAAAATTCGGCGGCCTTATTCATAAATACACGATTGCAGACGGAGTTAATGACAAGGCAATTGTTCCGCTTATTTACGAAGGACGTTTTGTTGAACAGCATGTTGATGAAGAAAATATTGATTTATGGTTTGAACAGACAACAAAAAGACTGACCGAAAGTCAAAAACAGGATTTGAAGCAAAAATGGAGTAGCATTCGCCGTCTTACTTCAACCGATGCTCGTATAAAAAGAATTGCGCTTGATATAAGCAATCATTTTGAGCAGGGATATAAATCAACCGGCTTCAAGGCTATGCTTGCTGTAAATTACAAACGTGACGCTGTGCGCTATCTTGAATGCTTTGAGCAGTGGAAAGAGCTTAATTGTGCTGTTCTGATTTCTGCTCCAGATGTACGGGAAAGTGTTGATGATTCAGATGAAGGAGCGGACGATAAAGTCCTTCGCTTCTGGCATAAGATGATGGAGCAGTATGGTGATGCTGATGTTTATGAAGAAACAATAAAAGATAAATTCCGTAACGGCGATATTGATATTCTGATTGTATGCAGTAAACTTCTAACGGGCTTTGACGCTCCAATCTGTCAGATTTTATATATTGATAAGGAATTGAAAGAACATGGCCTTTTGCAGGCGATTGCCAGAACAAACCGTCTTGCAGAAGGAAAGGAATATGGCCTTATTGTAGATTACCGTGGTCTTGTTGAGAACTTAAGCGAGGCGATGGATTTATATACCGGAGCTGGTTTTGAGAATTTTGAAACTTCAGATATTCAGGGAGTTATGACAGACATAATTTCTGCTGTTGGAAAATTACGTGAAGCGTATTCTCAATTACAGGATTTATTTATTACAGTTGAGAATCCTAAAGATACAGAAGAAATTGAAGTTTTTCTTTCTGATGATGAAGCTCGTGAAAAATTCTACAATCTTCTTTGTGCATTCGGAAAGAGTCTGCATATTGTGCTGAATTCTCAAAGTGCCTATAACGCAATTCCTCGTGAAGAAATTGAAAAATACAAAGATGCATTTGCATTTTATGAGCGTGTTCGTCGCAGTGTTAAAATCCGTTATTGTGATGGAATTGATAACCGCGAATACGAACCTCTCATGCAGAATCTTTTGGACACACATCTTTCTGTTGTAGCATTAAAGAAAATCACTCCGCCAATTGATATTTTGAATCGTGAGGAATTTGAAAAAGAACTAGGCACGCTTTCTAACGACCGCTCAAAAGCTGATGCAATTACACATCATCTTGCAAAAGCAATTCGCCAGAATCGCGATGAGAATCCTGCTTATTATGATTCTTTTTCTAAACGTATCAAGGAAACTCTTGAGCAGTATAAAGATAAAGTAATTTCAGAAGCAGAGTATCTTTCAAAAATGCGCGAGATTATGAAAGACTATCAGAATGGCAGAACGCAGATAGAATATCCTTCCAGCATAAAAAGCAACCTTCATGCACAGGCATTTTATGGTGTGATTACGGCTCTTTTTGCACAGAATGAGCGTGAAGTGGATGTTATGCCAGATAATGATTTTATGGCTCAAATATCAATTGACATAACAGAAATTTTCAAATCTCATATACAGGTTGGATGGGAACAAAATATTACAATTCAAAATCGGATTTCGCAGGATATAGATGATTTATTCTATGAATATGAAAAATCGCGCGCATTCAAAATTTCTTTTGATTTGATAGATAAGATAATTGAAAACTCAAAAAGTGTTGCAATGAGGAGATTCTAAATGGCCTTAGAATCCAGAACTATCTTTGTGATAGATAAAAATAATGTGGCTCGAAAACTGACTTATGAATTGGAACGAAAGGAGGTAAAAAATATCAACCTACGCATCCGTTCTGATGAAACTCTTTTTGTATCAGCATCTCCTCTTGTTGCGGTAAAAACTATTGATGATTTTATTCTTTCAAAAAGCGATTTTATCTTAAAATCATTAAGGCATTTTTCAGAAAAAAGAAAATGGGAAATTGATAATAAAAAATATCTGAGCGGTGAAAGTTTTTATCTTCTGGGAAAACAGATGAGGCTGATTGTAAAACAGGCGAATCAAAATTATGTTGAAGAGAATGGCGTTTATATTACGATTGCTTGTAAACGGCCTGATGATTATATATTAAAAAAACGCCTGATCGGAAAGTTTTTTATGCAAAAATGCATTGAAGAATTTAATAAAACAATAGAAAAAAAATATCCTCTTTTTAAGAAATATAATGTTGCATATCCAAGTCTAAAAATCCGAAAAATGAAAACACAATGGGGAAGCTGTATTCCTTCAAAAAAACAGATAACTTTAAATGAAAATCTAATTCATTTTTCTCAAGCATGCATAGAGTCTGTAGTGATCCATGAATTCTGTCATTTCCGATATCCCAATCATTCAAAAGAATTTTATAACTTTATGACAATCCTAATGCCAGATTGGAAAGAAAGAAAAAAAGAACTTGATAACACTATTTTGTGGTGATTTCGTTTATCTCTTATACAAAACCAATTCACAAAATCATTGCAATTCCTGGTCATACAAGATTTCTGAATCAAAGGGCAATTCCTCGCGAATGTTTTGCGGAAGCACACCGGCTTTTTCCATAAGTTCAGCGGCACGAGTACGGCACACTCCACATTTTGAACGCTCATAAAAAATTGTAAGCGGTTCAAGGCAATCAGGCGTTACATTTTCGTTGTAGATATCTCCAAGCACAAACACATCGTAATGGGCATCTTCAAAATCTTTTATTTCTTTTAGCTTCCGGGCAATTTTTGCACCGTCACCTTCGCGGTAATTTTTTGTAAGCAGGGCAAGATAAAAAGGCGAATATTTATTGGAATCCAATGCCTTTTCTGCAAGCAAACGGATTTCTGGAGAAGTCAGCAAAGAAAGTGCATCAACCAAACGATCGTTAAAATTTGAATTCTTCCGTTTTGAAAGTAGCGAAAGTAAATCTTTGGCATCATAGGGATAAGGAATAATCTCAAACATCCAGAGATATTTTCCAAGTTCCTTCTGTCTCTTTACAGTTTTCTTTTCATCGGCAAAATATTTTGCTTCGTCCAAAGTCAATTCTTTTACGCAGCGCCGGGGGGCAAGGCCACGACCGGTATGAAGGGCCTTTTTTACCCGCTCAAAATTGCTTTCACCTTCGTTCTTTTTTCGTTCTGCTTTTCTTTCTTCCGCTTTCTTTTCACATTCTTCAATTCTTTCTAAGTAAGCGCGTATGTCTTGGTCTGATTCTGCAAGCTCTGCAAGTTTTGCCCGCACACTTTCACTTTTCATGTTTGGAACGCAGCATGTATAATAATCGTCTTCTGCCCAGTCATCGTGCACTTTGAATGCCTTGCCAAATTTTTTTGCCACACGAACCATGCCGTCAAATCCGTCAAGTTTTATAACGGCCGATGAAGGAAACCCTTCAATCAAAGCATCATCATCACATTCATCAAAACGCTTCCGTAAAAGCTCACCAAAAGAAGGGTCAAATTCATGCGCAATTTTTACCACCACAGAGAAAAATTGAATGCAATCCCAGTCGTCCGAAGCTTTGTCATTTTCAAGATGGGGCTTTATGCTTGCAAACACGCACTCCCGCTCCTTTTGCGGAAGGGCACGAATAAACTGCATTGCATATTCACTTCTGTCACCTTCACACTGGGGGTCATAGGCGTAGCATTTTAGGCAAAGCTGAATTATTTCCTGCGTAAAGTCAAGCTCCTGGTGCTCGCGGAAAATAAGAAATGCCCGCCCGGAGCCAAGCTGTGCATACTTCCAAAATTCTGCGTGTATTTTTTTTGCTTTTTCCATATTCTGATTATAGTAGAAAAAACGCTGTTATGCATTAACTTTCTCATTGATGATTTAGGCAAGATCTGATATTCTCTTATTACTGCCACCGGGTAGGAATGCTTTTAGGCATTCAGTCTCATCGTTAGGTCTTAGAAGATGGACAATCAAACTAAAAGGAGTGTCCATAGTGTTTTCATACATCTGGCCAATTTTACTAATCGTTACAGCAAACACCGTTTATCAAATCTGCGCAAAAGGAATTCCGCAGGCAATGAATACTTATGCCTCAATGACTGTTACTTATGCCGTAGCATCTGTTTTCTCTTTTGTCATGTTCCTCGTCTCATCAAAAGGACATCCAAGCTTTAAGGACTTTGCACTCACAAACTGGGCAACCATAATTCTTGGAATTGTAATTACAGGGCTTGAAGTTGGATTCATCTGCGCCTACAAAGCCGGATGGAAAGTAAATACGCTTGCACTTGTGGCAAATACATTGCTTGCAGCTGTCTTGATTTTTGTTGGTTTCTTTTTATACAAAGAGCAGCTTAGCATTTCAAAAATTGCAGGAATTGTAATTTGTCTTGCCGGGCTTTATTTTATCAACAAGTAGCAAGTGCAAATCTTAATGAAAATTAGCAAATGTAAACGTTAACACGAAAGCACTTCCATTCCCGGCAGAAAACGCGTCAAAAAAGCCGAACGCGGATACAAGGTATCTGACTCGCTTCGCGGCTTGAAGCTACGCTGCCGGGTACGCTCCGCGCAAATGCTTTTTTGCCACGTTTCCCGCCTCCATTCCAGTGCTTTCTTAACATTTTTTTGTATCACAATTATTAAAAACCTGTACTTGCCTACTACACTTATTAGGACAGGGGGAGTACTCGAAATAAAGCCTAGCCCCGATTGGAAGGGTTGCGCAGCAAGACCGCCTTTGGCGGGCCGGAGCGACAGCGTAGCCCTGGAAAGCGGGTAGAAATTGCCTCCATGCAATTTCTACCCGTGAGTTTTCTGCGAAAACTCACCAGCCATTCTGCTAACATTTAACGCGCCGTCCTTGGCGCTGCTTATTCTGCAGGATAAAATGACGCGGAGTCTGGCCGACACAGAGTGGCGGACACAGTATAATGAAGAAATATGCTCCAAAAAATTCAGAAAAAAAACATTTTCTAGCCATAAGACTTGACATCTAGCCAATAAAAGGCGATAATAAAAAGAGAGCCTTAAAAGGAGGTGCCTATGTGTAGGGAATCAATTTACAATGCGCGCAATAATTTTTCTTCCTTAATAAAGCTTGCGGAAGGCGGGGAACCGGTTGAGCTTACCAGACACGACAAGCCGGTTGCTGTACTTATAAGCTGGGAAGAATACGAGGCAATAAAGCCCAAGAAGAGTTTTTATGAGCGCTGGCTTGAAATCCGGGAAAAATATGCTGATGTGCTTGCAGAAATGGAAGCTGAAGGTGACAACGAAGGCATTCCCATTCCACCGGATGAATACCCCGATGAAGCATACTACAAAAAAATCGATTCTATTTGGAGCGAAGTATGAAGCCAGTCTACCTGCTTGACACGAATGTAATTTCAGAATTTGCAAAACAAAAACCAAATCTGAAATTGATAAAGAAAATTCTCAACCACGGCAACCTGTGCGCCATCTCTTCCACAGTCTGGCAAGAAACTATCTATGGCTACCAGAGGATGCCGGAAGGAAGAAAAAAGCAGCTCGTTGGCGACACCATGCAGAGCATAAAGGATTCCTACGAAATCATTCCTTACGACAGCTTTGCATCGGAAATCTGCGGCGAACTCCGTGCCCTCTGTGAAGAAAAGGGCAAAACACTACCCTTTGACGACTCCCAGATTGCCGCTACCGCAATAGCAAACGGAATGGTTTTAATAACCCACAACACGGAAGACTTTGCCACTTTGCAGGAAGTCAGCATGCTAAAAGTTGAAGACTGGTGGGAATAAGCCGGCGGAAATGGCTATTACAAACAAGTGCCGCTAGCCCCTTTCCTCAAGCTCACGTAGCTTCTGCGCGTCTAGCTTTATGTGAAGGTTCTTTTCCTGAGTGGGAATAACAAGCCCCTTGGGACCGTTCTTTGCACGCCTAAGATATTTTACCTGGGTGTAGTAAAGGTCTGCCTCCGCGTTCTTGCGTGCCTTTGAATGGTAAACCGCAAGGTTACCCGCATAAAGCAGAGTTTCCAGAGGAACCGTCTTGTTTTTCTGAGCCTTTATAAAGACATATCCGCCTGCATAGTCGCGGGTGTGAAGCCACATGTCCGCCCCCTTCACGTAATGGCGCAAAAGGTCATCGTTTTCAGAAGCGGTTCTTCCAACAATAATTGTCCAGCCGTCAATCTCGTAGTGCAGCCCCGGATGCGGCTTTTCCTTAGTCTGTGCGGGGGCGGTGTCCCTGCGGAGCATCTGCTCAATTTTGATTACGCTCTTTTCTTCCAGAAGCGCCTTGTATTCAGAGTCCAGCTTGGCTAGGTTCTTTCGCGAAAGCTCTATGTCGTGGGCAAGTGCCTCCTGTCCGCTAACAGCCTTTTTGTACTGTGAATAGTAAACCTGGGCATTCTGCTGCGGAGAAAGCTTGGGGTCAAGGCGGATGTGAACCTGCTGGCCGCTATCATAATCCGTGCAGTCCAGACTAGAACCATTGGCCTCTTGGGCATAGGCAAGAATCAGGTCCCCGGTGTGCTTTAGCTTTTCCGCCCCCGCAAAGTCGTTCTGCTTCTGCAAAAGCTTTTCTAGAGCCTGCTCCATCCTGCTCTTTTTGGAATTGAACCATTTTTCCGCCTGAGAAAGAAGATTATCGCGGGAAAGGGACGATGAATATTCAGAATAAAAAAGGTCAACCTTCTTGTTAAAGGAAAGGGAATCAAAATCACCGTCTTGGCCAAGCACCTTGCGGCCGTTAAGCATACCCCCATTCTGTTCAATGGCATCCTTAAGCTCATCAAAAGTCCTTAGCGGGAACCTCTGCAAAGCGGCAGATTTTTCATCCGGTGAAGGTTCCTTTTCTTCCATAATAAAAGTTCCGCCAGAAACTTCCCCCTTCTTGGGGCGGCGGTACATGCAGTCAAGAATGTTGCCAGATTCATCCGTAACAATAACGTTTGCAGCCCCGGACCAAAGGCGAATGTAAATAAAATACTTCTGCTGCCAGGTGGAAACATCCATTTTTATCACCCTGTCAAGGCCAATCTGAACGCAGCTGTTTATCCTCATGCCCTGAACATGGCTCTTAAGGAATTCGTTAAAGCGCAGGGGCTTTGGGTTCTTGGGAATCTTCCCCCAAGTTTCGTTTATGCGGCAGGCACCGGCACAAGTGCAAATCAGTATAGTCCGCAAAGAACCGTGTTTTATAACGCGGAAGGTAAGCGTATCGTAGCCCGGCTGGACAATCTCCTGAATAAAAGTATCCGCCAGGTCCAGCTCAGAAAGCACTTGGTTTATTTCGTTACAGTTTAAAGACATATCTTACCTGGAAACCTTACGCTGAACCGGACGTGCAGCAGCAAGTCTCGAAGTAGCAGGCCTGGAAGCAGTTGGTCTAGAAGCAGCGGGTCTAACCGGTGACTTTGCCTGTCTAACCGCTTTAGCCCCACCTCTGGAAGCAAGCTTAGAAGCAGTCCTTAAAGCAGCAGAAGACTTAGCCGAAGTGCGGACGGCAGACTTACCCAAATTCTTTGCCTTAATCGTAGCACTGGTCTGGTTCACAAGGCGCTGGGCAAGAACCTTACTAAGGAAAATGCCGTAGTGGGGATTCTTTCTGATAAGCGAAAGGAAGGCAGACTTTGGCACCTTGATTACGCGGCAGCTTCCAACAGAAACAACTGTTGCAGTACGGCGGTCGTTCAAAAGAAAGGCCATCTCGCCAATGAACATATCGTTTGGAGTAAGAACGTTAACAAGCTTCTTCTTTACGTAAACGGCAAAACGCCCGCTAACAATAAAGAAAAGGTCGTTGGACATCTCGTTCTCGCGGCAGACAACTTCCTTGTTCTTGTATTCAATCGTGTCAAAAGGCTTCATTATGCCCGGAATAGTGTTAACCGCATTCACCTTGTTGGCAATAGTAAAGGTAACCTGATTGCCCCTCTCGTTGTAGGTAAGCTTCTTAACACACTGCTTGCTAAGCGAAATACCGCGCCCATGGGTGTCAAAATTGTTCTTTTTGTTCATTATGGCACGCCAGTCAAAGCCTTCACCCTCATCCTTTATGCGGAAAGCAGAAACAGTCTTTCCGATTGCGTAGGAAATATGGATTTTGCGGTCACAATAGCGGGGGTCAACTCGCCTCTCGGAAATAAGCTCCAGCATGTCCCGCCCCTTCATCAGCCAGTCGGTCTTTTCCTGGTAGGTAATGTTAAGGTTCCCGTGCTCCAGGGCATTGGTAAGCATTTCCATAAAAGTTATGTGGAGTGCATAGCGGTCGTCATCAGAAATGCGGTTGGTGTTATAAAGATAGCTAACAAGAAAGTTCGTGTAAAAGCGGATATCCATGGGGTCGTTGTTGCAAAGAAAAAGCCCGGATTCCTGGCCGCCAATAATGTCCTGCATGCCGCGGGTATACAAAAACTGCTGGTTCTGGTACAAAATGCGGAGGATTCTGCTAAAATGCCTCTCAAAGTCGTCCAGCTTCTGAACCGTAAGCATGTTGTTGTCCTTAAGCTCCTCCAGCTGCTGAACCTGCTCCGCGTCGCGCGCAACCGCAATAATACCGCCGTAGTGCAGCCAAGCGTCCGAGTTAATCGTCTCCAGAATCTTGGCGCAGTCAATGTTCTTGGAAGTATAATCCAGAACCTTGATTTCGGGCATCTCGTAATTAATGTAGCTAACGGCACTCTCTGTAGAACCAAAAATCTCGGAGTTAAAGAAAGCCGAATACAGCTCGCAAGACTTCTGCACGGTATCAATAACCCTCTGGTTCGTAGAAAAAGTAACTATCTTCTTCATATATAAAAGTATAACATTCCGCACTCATAAATTCTACTACTCAACCCAAAGTTTAAAACCTTCAATCCGGAAACTTCCTGTCCATCCAAGTTCCCAATCCATTTTCCTCTGAATTTGGACGGAACCTTTATCCGCTCCACCATTCATTCCTTGGCTAAAATCGGCAAGCAGGCCATTTTTTACGGGCTTTCCGGGGTTCCGCGGGTCCCTTCCCGCTCCATTGCTAGCGCAACCGCCTGCGGCGGCCCCTCCAATCCCGCGTAGGACGCTCGGAAATCACCCCCTCTGCTAACCCGCCCTCCATGGCTCGATATTCCTTGGCAAGAAACAAATCCGTTCCCTGAGCTCGTCGAAGGGAACATTCACAAAAAAAAACATCTGTTAACAACTGGGGTTCTTAGGGGCTAGCCCCTAAGCCGTGCCCAAAGAAAGGGGGAGGTTTGGAGGGGGAAAACCTGCGGGCTTCGGACTCCGAGCTGGTTTTCCCCCTCCAAATTTGGGTTCCAAGGGCCCACCCTTGAAAAAATAAATTTTTTATGCAAAAAATCCCCTTCCCCCCTAACATAAAATTAAAAAATGACCGATAATCGAAGTATGAATAAGAATAGTTTTTTTAGGCCTATATTATTTTTATTTACAATTACCCTACTCTCAGCTTCACAGCTTTTCGCAGCAGAATCCTCTGTACCCTTAAGGCCTTATATTGCCCCAAAAGATGACCAGGATGCCGAATTTGCCAACATCGTGGCAAAACTGGACACAGTTCAGGCTCCCTTCATCCAGGGACAAAACCTCGTTTTTACCGCAAAAAACAATGCCCGCCACATCGGAATCGCCTTTGAACACGAAGAATATAAAACCATACATTCCTTCAAGATACGCAACATCTACGACGCAGACTACAAAGTTCAGGAATCACTCCAGTTCTTCATCATAAAGCTGCCAAAAGACGTCCAGGTAGTACGCTACCGCCTCATAATCGACGGACTCTGGACAACCGACCCCTACAACAGCAACAAAACATACAGCGACAAGTGCGGCGTCCTCGTCTCCCAGGTAGACGCAAACCGCAGCATCCCCTTCGTAACCGAACAAAAAAAAGACGGCCGCGTCCACTTTGTCTACAAAGGAACAAAGGGCCAGCAAATCCGCTTGGGTGGCTCCTTCACAAACTGGGACAGCTGGATCTACACAATGCGCGAAACAACCCCCGGCATCTACGAGTTCGACCTCCCCCTCCCCCCTGGCACCTACCAGTACGCCTTCTACAACGGCATGAACACCATCGTAGACCGCACCAACCCAATCCGCTGCTACGCCCCAGACGGCAAACAGGCCTCACAGATTACGGTAAACTAAAAGAAGAACTGTCACCCCCGAACTGCTACGCCACATTTTCACGCACTTGCTACAAATGTGGATTCGGGATTTGCATAAGTTCCAATATCCATCTTCAACAAATGCTAAAATAAATTCGGCCTGACGCAGTTTTAGCCCCTTCATTCAAAATATCTGAAACCTTTCTGAAAAAAAATTTTACAATTCAAAAAATCCATGCTAAAATCAAAATATCCAGTCCAGACAAACTAGCTTGAAAAACAAGAAGGAATGCAGAAACATGAATGATCTAATATCCGTAATAGTAAATGTCTACAACGGAGAAAAATTCATAAAAAAGTGTCTGGACAGTATAGTCAATCAGACCTACAAAAACCTGGAAATAATTATCGTTAACGACGGCTCAACCGACAGCACCTTATCCATCTGCAACTCATACAGCGACGACAGAATAAGAATAATAACAACCCAAAACCAGGGCCTGGGTCTATCCCGAAACACCGGAATAGAAAATGCAAACGGAGAATACCTCTACTTTGTAGACGCAGACGACTTCATCGAACCAGATGCAGTTGAATACCTATACAAACTCATAAAAAAATACAACAAAAAAATCGCCACATGCGAAGCCCAGCGCATAAGTAGCTACGACTTCATAAAAAAAGAGTGCAAGGAAGAAATAACCATAAAAGATGCCAGACAAATGATAAAGGAAATCCTTTTGTCCATAGGATATGCCGGCACCACATGGAACAAGCTCTACCACAAAAGCATATTCTCAAGCATCCGCTTTGAAGACAGAATAATTAATGACGTTGCAGTCACATACAAAACTTACGCAGAAGCCGGGGAAATAATATTCAGCAACCAGTATAAGTATTATTACCTCAAGCACGCAGACAGCATTGTAGGAAAAAAAGAAAGGGACAGAGAAATAGATTTATACAAGGCATCACTCGAGCGTTATGACTACATAAAAAAAACATATCCTAATTTTGCAGAAAACGAAGCGGGAATGCTGATTATGATATACAAGCTATATTATAGAAGTTACGATAAAATATCTGACTTCTACAAAGAAGCAAAAATAAAAAAGAAATATAATGAACTGTTTTCTTTCAAAGCCCTAAAATGCAAACTTCCCTTGAATGATAAAATGAAATTGATACTATTTAGAATTAATCCGAGAATATCCAAGTTTGTTGCAAGAATTTACATTACGTTAAAATACAGAAAAAAAAGGCAAGGAAGGATTGTATGAACGAAAAAATAGACTTTGTAATTCCTTGGGTAGACGGAAATGACATTGAGTGGCAAAAAGAAAAAGCCAAATACGAAAATGCCGGGAAAAACCCAGAGGAGAATTATATAGACAACCGCGACATCCGCTACAGGAACTATGGCACATTAAAATACTGGTTCCGCGGAGTGGAAAAATACGCCCCATGGGTAAACAAAATCCACTTCATTACATGTGGACACTTACCGGACTGGCTAAACACATCCAATCCAAAACTGCATATAGTCAAACATGAAGATTACATGCCAAAAGACGCTCTACCAACATTCAACTCAAATGCCATAGAACTGATGATTCATAAAATAGAAGGACTGGAAGAAAAATTTGTCTTGTTTAATGATGATTTATTTATAACAAAAAAATTAAACAAAAAAGATTTCTTTAAGAAAAACCTTCCTTGCAACACAATGACATTAACCGCAATTATCCCCAGACCTTCTGCTCCAGGATATAGAACTCGAGCTTACAATATAGAAATAATTAATAAATATTTTAAGTTTAGAAAATGTATTAAAAAGAATTTATTTAAATACTTATCCCTAAAAACAGGAAGACAAATATTAAAAACACTTTTTTCATTCATATATAGAGATTTTCCTGGATTTTTTACATACCACATGCCCAACGCATATTTAAAATCCACTTTTAACGAAGTATGGAGCAAAGAAAAGAAAGTATTGGAAAAGACCGTCTATTGTAAATTTAGAGATTATAAGAACAATATAAATCAATGGATATTCAATTACTGGCAGTTTGCATCTGGCAATTTTATTCAAAAAAACTATAAATTTGGCCGACACATCAAAATGACTAATAAAAAAGTATTTAATTTAATAGAAAAACGAAAATATAAAATATTGAGCATTTCGGACCCAGATGAAGCAGAAGACTTTGAAGCATTGCAAGCACAGCTTATAAACAGCTTCCAAAAACTCTTTCCCGACAAATCAAGTTTTGAGCTATGAAATTCAACCGAACCAAAAACGCAAAGCGCAACATAGCATTTGGTCTTCTCAACAAGGTAGTAACCCTCATCTTCCCCTTTGTTATCCGCATGGTAATGATCCGCACACTGGGAGCAGAATACTTAGGCTTGGGTAGCCTTTTCAAGTCAATACTCCATGTCCTTAACCTAACAGAACTTGGTTTTAGCAGCGCGGTTGTGTACAGCATGTACAAGCCTGTCGCAGACGACGACAAAGAAACCCTGTGCGCAATCCTCAATTTTTACCGCAAGGTCTATCTTGCCGTAGGCCTTTTTATTGCAGCCATCGGTGCAGCTCTTTTTCCTTTCTTGCCAAAACTCATAAAGGGAAGCTACCCTTCAGACATAAACATTTATGTTCTTTACCTATTTTATCTTTGCGGAACTGTATTAAGCTATCTTCTTTTTGCCTACAAAAATTCACTCATAAGGGCATACCAAAGGGCAGACGTAATAAGCAAAATAAACACAGCCGTTCATTTTGTTGTATACACCGCACAGCTTGTTATAATCATCTACACAAAAAACTATTATCTTTACGTCTCAATGCTCATAGTAAGTTCGGCAATAAAAAACATCTGCACACAAATTTTCAGCAAAAAAATGTTCCCCGACATCATCTGCAAAGGAAGCATAGATAGCAAAACAAAAAGAGAAATCAAGGTAAAGGTAACGGGGCTTTTCATCACAAAAGTCTGCCACGTAACAAGAAACACGTTTGACAGCATATTCATTTCCGCATTTCTTGGCCTAACGCTCACTGCAATATACAACAACTATTATTACATCATGCATGCAGTCCTTGCGGTATTCGCCATTGTTTCGCCATCAATACTCAGTGGCGTCGGAAACAGTATTATCACAGACAGCCAGGAAAAAAACTATTCGGACATGAAAAAATTCAACTTCATATACATGTGGCTTGCGGGTTGCTGCACAGTCTGCCTTTTGTGTCTATACCAGCCATTTACACAAATTGCATTCGGCAAGGACATGATGTTCCCTTTCCCTGTCGTAATACTTTTCTGCGTGTATTTCTACGTACTAAAAATGGGAGACATCCGTGCAATCTATTCTGATGCATGTGGCCTGTGGTGGGAAAACCGCTGGCGAAACATACTGGAAGCATTAGCAAACCTTGTACTAAATTTTATATTCGGAAAGCTTTGGGGAGTTTACGGCATAATCTCGGCAACACTCATTTCTCTCTTCTTTATAAACTTTCTTTGGGGCAGTACCATAGTCTACAAGCACTATTTTACAAAAATAAAAATATCCGAATACTATCTGTTGCATTTGCTCTACGCAAGCATAACATTAGTCGCTTGCATAATATCTTATTTTGTATGCTCAGCCATTCCCCTTACCGGAATCCTGGGCCTTGCGACAAAAGCCCTGGTATGCCTTATCATACCAAACTCACTTTACCTGCTATGCTATTTTAAAACAGCATCTTTTAAACAGGCATACCGCTATTTGTCGCGCAACTTTTAAACTTCTAGCCCTATCGCCTTACAAATTTTCTCGCAGGCATCCTTATTTTCATAAGAGCCAAAATCGTCCAGATGTTTTTGAACAGCAACTTTGTACTTAGCTTCATCAAAATTCTTTATATTCAAAGCCAATTGCTCTTCCGTCTCCGCAAGCGGGAAAGGCCAGGTTTTAGGATCTGTATAAAAACCGCGATCATTGGCATAGAGTTGCAAATCAGGCGCATAAAGAAAGCACGGCTTTTTAGTCAGGGCAAAATCCCACATACTGGAAGAATAATCCGTTACAAGCACATCCGCCGCGCAAAGAAGTTCCTGCATGTCGTCATACTTGGTTGCATCTATTACAAATGGCGGAAGAAAAGTTTCCAGATACAGGTCGTAATAATGACTTCTGTACAAAAGCACAAAATCCGCACCAAACTTTTTGACGCATTCATTCTTTAACATATCAAAGTCCAGCTCAAAAGAACGAGACTGTTTTTCCTTGAATCCTGTTTTCCCCCGGTAAGTTGGAGCAAACAAAACAATCTTGCTTGTATATGGAATAGCATAAAAAGCATGAATTTTACGGCAATTCTTTTCCATAATACTCTTGTCAAAAAAAATAGCATTGCGCGGCAAGCCTGTATTAATAAACTTGTTGAATGGCATAAACTTTGAAGGAGCCTGAACCTCCGTAAACTTTGCGGAAGAAGAAAGATAAAAGTCCGTCTGACTTGGATTCAGTTTTTGATCAATGAGCTTCCATTTGTCAAAGTTTTCATAAATGCCTACCCGCTTATACGCTCCGCCGCCATGCCAAGTCTCCAACACAATCTGTTTTTTCTTTAGCGGAATAAACCAGGAAAAGGCTCTGTTTGTAACTATGTATTTGCTGGTCAGCGTATGATACAGTCCCCGGAATGAATATAGAGTTTTTACAATTCTTGTATCGCTTCCCAAGTCAGTCTTCTCTTTTAGTTCCCATATAAACGAATATTTTACGCGGCTATTTTCTTTTATCCATAAATAAAGATATTTAGGGTTACAAGCGTAGCGCTTACCAGAATAGGACTTAAAATAGATTTTCCTCTTATTAACAGGGAAAATCCAAAATATATGGAGAAAAAAATGAATTAGGTGCTTTATAATGTTTTTTACCATTTTAATCTTATTATCCTCGTTTACCATCACAGCCTTATGCATCAATATGTAATATCTTATCAAAATAAGAAGTCAAATGTTTATCCACTTCTTCGCCATCCATCTGCACAGCATCATGTTTTGCAGCATGTCGTCGTAATAGCTTTTGGTAAACAAAACCACGCAGCCAGTTTGGCATAAGGGCATGAACAAACAAGCGCACAAGAACATTAAAACAAAAAAGCGGAAAAGAAATAATCTTATATTTCAACATCCATTTTTGATGCCTTGCAAGGGTCTTAAAATAACCCCATCCGCACCGCCTGCTGTACATTCCGTTTCCTACACGGGCATATACAAGAGTGTCGGGCAGGTTGTGGAATACAGCTCCTTGCAAAAACAACCTGCAGTATAAAAAGTAATCCTCGTTATATCTGCCAAGGTAATTCCATGCTTCCCTAACCTTAGGGCGGTTCATAATAATTGTCATGTGGTTAAAGGGACATCTTTTCTTAAGATATTTTTTTATCATCAAGTCATCCACTGGAACTTCACGCTTGTCTATAATATTGTAAGGGCTATCGAGGAATTCCTCTATCTGCCCCCCAATAACAGAAACCTCCGGATGCTCTGCAATATACGCAAGCTGTTTTTCAAACCTGTCTGGAAGGGCTATGTCATCGGCATCCATAATTGCAACCCAGTCATATTTTGCATGGGCAACAGCCCGTGCATGGGACATAGCCTGGCCTTTGTTCCTGACGGTCCTAAGAACAAGCGCATGAAAGTCGCGCCCAAAGCGTTGCACAACCTCGTCCAATTCTGGCGGTATGGGTCCGTCAACTGTAATTATAATTTCGTCCGGACGGAGAGTCTGATAGTAGATGCTAAGAAAGGCAGACTCAAAGTGCTCTGGATTATCCTTAGCATAGCATGCAATCGTTGCGGTAAATTTGGGGTATTCAATTTTAGACTCTTGGTTTTCGGCTTCAGGCATGCTCCCCCCCCCATCCCCAAAGTCCAACTGCAGAATAAAGTGCCTCTCTCGTTTTTCTGGAGGAGGCAACTGCATGTAATCTCCATACAGGGAAGAAAGATACCTGTCGTAGTTTCCATAAATTTTGGCAGGGAGTCCTTCAAACGTACAATCAAAAGGCGGCAGAACTTCTTTTAGCGGCAGCATCTCCCCAAAGAAATGCTTGCGTCCAGAAGAGCAAGTAATGCATCGCGTATTCCGTTTCTTATATTTCTGAGCCAGCCTATCAAATTTTCTGTACCAATTCTTGTAGCTTCTGAATGAAAAGAGTCGTCCCAAAAACAGGCGGAAATTTAAAGACTTCCTTCCCTCTTTTGTTGAGCGGATTAATTTTATAGCAGGGCTGCTTCGGTGCGCATAAAGCTTTACGCAAATTGCAATATAGTAAACCAGTGTATTCCTAAAGCCAAAGATAAGCCTGCTCAACTTGTTGTCGGGAACACAATCCAAAGGAAAAAGGTCAATTCCTATTTCAGGATTTTCACCCTCAATTTCCAAAACGGTTCTTATAAGAGTTCCACGCTTTTCTATCTTTACAAAGGGATATAAATATTCGTCAGAAAGCCCAGGCCCCTTCAATTTATATTTTCCAGGAAAGTGTTTTTCCAATGCAGAAGGAAACTTTTCATAGTCAGCCCGCAGCATATTAAGGTCCATGTCGTCATCCCATGGGATAAAGCCTTTATGGCGCACAGCACCAAGACAGGAACCCCCACCTAAAAAAAGTGTAAGCCCCTCTTTTTTGCAGGCAAAAGAAATATCCCTGTACATTTCTAAAAGCGTCTGCTTTAATTGAGAACTTTCACTTTCAGAAATCTCCCGCACAGGCAGACTTAAATGTAGCAACAATTCAGTAAGATTCACAAAGTCTCCTTCATTCCGGCAATCAGCCTTTTATATGCCTCCTCGAGTCCAATATCCGGTTTCCATCCAAGCAAAGCCAACTTGTCAACATTGAGGTTGAGGTTAAGATTTAAGTTGGGTGCATACTCTGGAGGAACTTCTTTTATGTCAAAAATAAGACTTATTGCTCTAAAAGCAATTCTTTCTACTATAATTTCGGCAGTTTCGCGGATCGACATTAGAGTTTCGGGATTTGCAGCCGTATAAACATTCCCCTTTGCACCCTTAAGAAGAACCGTCAGAATTGCACTTATTGCATCCGAGGAATACAATATAGGTCTTCTTGTTTTGCCTTCTGTTTTCAAAACTATATTAGTTCCTTCAATTACAGAGCGGGCAAAATAGGCGGCAACACGGGTATCATTATAGTCAATACCAACACCAAAAACTTGAGCCAACCGTATAGACTTTACGTTAAGCCCATATTCAGAAGAAAAGCAGGCGCACAAGTTCTCGCACATACGCTTACTTTCCATATAGCTTGAACGCGGACTTGAAATGTCAATATATCCCAAATCTTCTTCACGAACTTGCCTCTTGCCATCAGTTACGCCAAATACTTCCATGCTGGAAAGGTAAACAAATGATTTTACTTTCTTTTCATTTGCAAATCTAAGCAAATTCAAAGTTCCGTTTACCGCAATATCTATTGTTTCAACCGCATGATTTATAAACTCCTTTGAAGCGGTAATGCTTGCCCCATGAACAACATAATCAATAGAATCAGAAATAGATGGAAGGTTAAGAACATCCCCAACCACACAATGAATGTGTAAAAAGGAATCAGCAAACACCCTCTTTGCTTTTTCTTCTGAGCGGCAAAGGGCATAAATCTTTATTCCAAAATTTTTTGTCTGATTCAAGTAATCCATAAAAAGCACAAGTTGGCTTCCAATCAGGCCTGTGCTGCCCGTAATAAAAACTGACTGATTTTTTAGTGCCGAAAAATCATAACGGTTTGCTATATTTGCAAAGTCTTCGCTAAGAATATTTGATTTTACCATGTAATATTATTTCCTAAAGTCCAAAAATTTGCTGTTGCTCGCGAACTTCATAAAGAGCCTTAAACGTATAAAAATCAGCTGGGGTTGTAATTTTTATATTGTCAAAATTCCCCATAACCGTGTAAAGTTCCCTGCCATAGTGCTGCATTAGGCTTGCACTGTCTATCATATTCGTATTGCCTTCTTTGCGGGCTTTTTCATGAGCAGAAAGAAGTTCCCCCAGAATAAAACACTGTGGCGCTTTTGCATGATAGCATTTTGAACGGTCTGTTATGCCGGTGATTTTTCCGTCTTTACTTGTAACAATAGTTTCTATTGCAGGAGTTACAGTGATTGCAGAACCATGCTCTTTTACAGATTTTATGCAGTCAGAAATAAGGCTCTCGTTAACAAAGGGGCGTACTCCGTCATGCACAAGAACAATCGAATCATCATCTGCATATTCATGAATTGCAACTAGCCCCCTGTAAATGCTTTCCTGTCCTGTTGCACCCCCGGGCACAACAGACTTCACTTTATCAATCTGGTATTTTTCAATAAGTTTCTTAAGATATGGAATCCAGTCTTCAATACAAGCCACCACAATTCCATCAATTTCTGGATGATTCTGAAAATTTTCCAACGTGTGAATTATTAGTTCCTTGCCATAAAACTGAAGGAACTGCTTTGGTCTTGCACGGGTATTCATACGGACTCCGCTGCCACCTGCAAAAATCAACACGTTTGTCATATAAAAACCCCTTGTATTATATCATGGTATAGAAAAAGTTATTTAGAGCTTTCCTTAGGGCTCATAAGGAACATAGAGCCGCAAAACTCTTGTATCGCCATAGAATATTTCAGCAGAAACTGCAAAGTAAACTGGCGAACTGTAATGCTCATGATAAGGAACCGATGTTTTATAAGAAGTTGTCCCCCCAGAGTTGCTAAATGAAAATCTGTAATAACATTCCCCAGGAAGAGAAATACCAGAATTGGCCGGAATATCATAATCATCGTCACTATAACGAATCCTCACATAGTTAGTCGACTCATCATCTTCATATGCAGGAGCATCAAGACACACACTATTCATAACAACAGTAGCCGTCTGCTCCGCCCCTCCAACAATCACAATCTCATCGCTAACACCAATGCAACCTAAATATCTATTATCATCTTCAGGATCATTATTTGGATAATTCCAAGTACACACAACCCGAACAGCAGCCCCCGCAGGAATGGAATCAAATGTTACGGTTTGAGCGGTTTCGTCATCAATAAAGGGAACGGTCTTTTTATCCTCGTAGTCACCAACAATAAAAATGGATATGTACTCTCCGTCCACAGCCCTTGCAGCGGAATTCCGTGAGCGGGCTAAGGCAGCCCTAGAAGGAATGGCAATCTTAACAGTTCCTTCGTCCCTGCCTAAAGAGCATGAAACAAAAGAAGATAGTAGTGCAAAAAAGAAAACAAGTGAAGCTAAAAAAAATTTTACTTTCATAAATCCACACCTTTACTGTCATGCTGGACTTGATTCAGTATCTATCCTATAATAAAATATTATATCACACTGGCGCAAAAAAACAAGTTTTACCCACTATTACTACCTTGCCCCCATCTTGCAGACCACAGGCTTTAATTGTAATATAGACCCATGAAGTCGTATTTTAAGGAACTGTTCAGTCACAAAAGCACCTGGATTCTGCTTGCCATATCCCTTTTTTCCATAGCGCTTTCCCTCTGCCGAAGGATTATGACGGGCTATACGCTCTACACTTTTATGATTTGGAACCTCTTTTTGGCCTTTATTCCCTGGTTTGCATCTTCAATCATCTATATTAAGGACATAAAAAGAACCCTTCCCCTTCTTTTGCTCACCTTGGTCTGGCTGCCATTTTTCCCCAACGCGCCCTACATACTAACCGACTTGCTGCACCTTGGAAACAGGAACTGGCGCTCCGCCCCCACCTGGTTCGACCTGATTATGCTTCTTAGCTACGCCTTTGCGGGTTTAATCTACGGCTTTGTTAGCCTACAGATGATGGAAGAAAAAATAATAAGGGCAAAGCTAAAGTGCAAGTTTGCGCCGGTAGTAAGCATAGCCCTCATCTACATGGCAGCCTTTGGGGTATATATTGGCCGCTTCCTAAGGTGGAATTCCTGGGACATAGTTGGAAACCCCTCTTCCCTTGCCCAAGACATCCTTAGCCGCTTTCTCTCGCCAGCCCAGCACCCACGCACATGGGCATTCACCCTGCTCTTCGGCACCCTGCTCAACATAACCTACCCCATCTTCAAGCAGGACGACCTAAAACTTCCCCAACAATAAACTGAAACAAAAACTTTGCATATTGTAATTACAGTTATATAAGGCAAGTGTAGACTTTCAATAACAGTAATGCAAAAAATATGCAAAGAAAGCACTTTTTGCAATATTTCCTTATAAAAAGAAATCTAAAATTAGTTTTGGGTGCAGCGGAAGGCACACAACGGTAGCAAGTGCGTAGCGTTGTGGGCTGAAACCCGCATTGGAGCGGAACGAGCGCAGCGAGTTTAATTTCCTATTCCGCGACACCGCGGGTTTTCAGACGGATTTGCCTGGGAGCGGAACCCAAAACTAATTTTCATGAATCTAAACCTATTACTATTGAAAAAAAAATAAAAAATCAGCAAAATAAGTAATCTTTTTTTTACAGGAATTCAAAATGTACAAACCAGAGTTGCTCAGTTCATTAAAAGACTATAATGCAAAAAAATTCATGACGGACTTCATTGCCGGCATCATCGTTGGCATTGTTGCCCTTCCCCTTTCCATTGCCTTTGCAATCGCTTCGGGGTGCAGCCCAGAGACAGGCCTCTACACAGCCATCATTGCAGGCTTCTGCATTGCGGCATTCGGCGGAACAAAGTGCCAGATTGGAGGCCCAACAGGTGCCTTTACGGTTATCATCTATAAAATCGTAAACAACCCCCAGCTTGGCATGGCGGGACTTGCCACTGCAACCTTACTTGCAGGACTCATTCTTATTCTGCTGGGCGTTTTTAAGATGGGCGGACTTGTCAAATTCATCCCCTACACAATCGTAACGGGATTCACAGCCGGTATAGCCATAACGATTGCAACCGGTCAGATTGGCGACTTCTTTGGCCTTACCACAGGAAAGCTCCCGGGAACCTTTACAGGAAAAATACTTGCCTATGCAAATTCCTTCCATACTATAGACTGGTATTCATCCGCAATGGCAATCATCTGCCTTGTAATAATCTTCCTCTGGCCCAAGGTAACAAAAAAAATCCCCGGCAGCCTGATTGTAATCATCCTTGCAACAGTCGCAAACATCATAATCTCAAACTACACAGGCCTCCACACAGACATAATCAAGGACCGCTACACAATCCCTTCATCGCTTCCAAAGCCCCAGCTTCCGGCATTGGGAATACAGACAATAATAGACGTATTCCCCACCGCCTGCTCCATCGCAATCCTTGCCGCCATAGAGTCCCTTCTTTCTGCTGTTGTTGCAGACGGTATGATAGGAACCAAGCACGACTCAAACAATGAGCTTATTGGTCAGGGTATAGCAAACCTGCTTAGCCCACTCTTTGGTGGTCTTCCTGCAACAGGAGCAATTGCCCGCACAGCCACCAACATCAAGAACGGAGGAAGGACACCTGTTGCCGGAATGGTTCACGCGGTAATCCTCCTCCTAATAATGGTATTCTTTGGCAAGTACGTTGAATACATTCCCCTTGCAGCCCTCTCGGCAGTGCTAATTTCCGTAGCATGGAACATGGCAGGAGTAAGCGCAATCAGGGCCTTGCTTAAGGGAGAAAAATCCGACATCTGCGTTCTTTTGGTAACCTTCCTTATTACGGTATTCGTTGACCTTACTTACGCAATCGGCGTAGGACTTATCTTTGCGGCATTCTTCTTTATAAAGAAAATTAGCGACCTTAGCGAAGTCCAGGCAGGCCAGCGCACAATCGTAACCGGAATCAGGGGTGACGGCAACGAAGAAAAGATAGACGTTCCAAACAGCGTCATGGTCTACGAAATTGACGGCTCGCTCTTCTTTGGAACAATACGCAAATTTGAGCTTGCGGCGGAACGTGCAGGCCTTGGCTACAAGGTTCTTATCCTGCGAATGAGGAACACCCTCTACATAGACGCTGGCGGAATCCGCGCCCTTGAGCAGCTAAAGGCCCTCTGCGACAAAAACAAAATCCAGATTGTCCTTTCGGGAATCCACACCCAGCCTTACATGCTCTGCGAAAAAATGGGCATGGCAGACAAAATTGGCCGCGAAAACATTTTTGACAACATAAACGACGCTCTTAAAAGGGCTAATGAACTTATAAAGTAATTTTTCTTTACTTTTCTGGATCTGGCAGTCCGTCACCCTGAACGAAGTCCGTCACCCTGAACTTGATTCAGGGTCTGTACAAACCCAAAATGCCATCTTGGACAGATTCCGAATCCACATTCGTAGCAAGTGCGTGCGAATGTGGCGTAGCAGTTCGGAATGACGGCTAATTAGTTTATAAAGTAATTTTTCTTTATTTTTCTGGACCAAGCCTTTTATGCTAACCCGCTTTCCAGGGTCGCTTGAAACTTCGTTGCGGGTTCCGCTACCGCTCCATTGCAGTTGGGTTCGGCCCTTCGACTTTGCTCAGGGACCGCCCCCCAACTGCAACGGCTACGCCGCCCTTCCAATCGGGGGTAGG
>DFJV01000173.1 GCA_002373205.1 Treponema sp. UBA3662 | reverse complement strand
GTCTGGCCGGCACGGAGTGGCGGACACAGTTTAACCATAAATGCGGCTCCAAAAAAAGTAAAAAAAGATTGTGTGATTTTTGGGAATTGTGTGGTATAATGGATTTGTGAGCGAGATTCAACAGAAAGGCAACGGTCGGGATGTTCGGCTTAGCGAGGCAGCTCTGTGGTTCAGGATTGAGGACTTGAAGAATGAGGCTAGGGAACTGAACAGGGCAATAGCAGATATTTCTCAGTTGGTTTCTTATACCCAAGTCGATTCAATGATTGGCTTTTTGATAAGCAAGTTGAACGATTATTTTGTGCCGGAAACTCTTGTCTTTATGATAAAGCCCCCTCGCAAGAACGGTCTTAGGCAGTTCTATTATTCTGACCTAAAGAAGGTGAACAAGAGCCTGGATGCAAAGTATTTCTATATTTTGGAAAAGTATTTTGACAATCTTGCAAACACGACGGTAAACGGATATGCGGTTCCTTTTGGGAATTTGGTTCATGAGCTTCCAAAGGACACTTTTTCTGATGATTTTTTAAAGCTAAAGCCGGCACTGGTAATTCCGCTTTTGGGGATTGGCGGTGTTTATGCAATAATTTATATAAGCGTAAAGAATGATGGCAGCGGTTTTTCTGCCAACGAAATGTTCTATATACATAGAATGTTTTCTGTTCTTGCGGTAACGATGCAGAACGGCCTGCACTACGAGATTAGCATTACCGAGCCAAAGACCGGGCTTTTTACCTACGACTTTTTTCTTACCAGAATGGATGAGGCTATAAGCAACCTTCGCCGCTACAACCGCCATTCCGGAATGCTTATAATAGACATAGACTTTTTTAAGCACTTTAACGACACCTACGGTCATTTGTGCGGAGACAGGGTTCTTGTTGCCCTTGCAACGACTCTGCGGAAGATTGTTAGGGAAAATGACTGCGTTGCCCGTTTTGGCGGAGAGGAATTTTCCATTTTGCTTACGGAATGTGACGAAAATAGCCTTTGGTCAATTGCAGAGCGCATACGCCTTGCAGTAAAGGACATTGTTCTTTACGAGAAGGACCAGAAGCTTTCTATTACAATAAGCGTGGGTGGCTGCCTTATTCACGATATTAAGGGGGTTACTCCAAATTATGTCTTTAAGAAGGCGGACAAGGCCCTTTACTATTCCAAGCAGCACGGCCGCAACAGGACTACAATCTACAGCATGGGCTTTTTGGATGCGGCTAAAATCAAGAATGGGGAAGATTTGTCGGAAGAGGGGTAAGGAGGGGTAAGTCCGCTTGAAGCTTCGCTGCGAGTTCCCCCTCTGCGGTATTCGCAACGAAGCTTCGAGCGGCAATTCCTTTGCAAAGCCCCGCAACGCCCCAATATTGGATTGGTGTTAGCATTAAAATGCGCGAGTTTCGCAGAAACTCGGTAGTGAGCGTAGCTAGCAAAACTTTTCTTATGCCTTGCTCCAACTGTCCAGCAGGTAGTAAAATGGAAAAAATGCAAAGTGGGCGAATGCAACTTTTTGTTTTATTATATTTTTTTCTTTAAATGGAAAGGGGCATTTTAGTGTCACTAGGGAGGCAAGTTCCTCGTCTGTTAGTTCCCTGTTGAGTCCCCAAGAAATTGGATAGGCCACCAGCAATACGCAGGGAAGTAAAATTACCAGCAAGGGATTTGTTATGTAAAAACCGTATCCCAAAATAAGCACAAATAGAAGATTGTCAACAATTGAAATTATTCTATGCATGGTTTTTAGTTTTTTTGTAAACTTATACAAAATAAATAGTAATAAGTTCAGTATCATGTATGGGAGAATTGGGCGGGCACCTTCTGCTTTACGAAGATAATCAATGACCTGGTCATCAGAAAAATTATATTTAGTCTGGAGAGTCTTTAGATAATCATCATAAAAACCGTCTTGGTAGCCTTTGATTGCTTCATAAATAGATTCCAAATGATACATCTTAATGTCTTTGTCAACTTTATTGGAAAAAGCCATGTTAAAAATTTCTTTGCTAAAGCCGTCATGGTAGGCAGCGATTAGTTTGTAAAAATCTTTCCATTCAGATTTCCTGTTTTTTTCTGGCATTATGGAAATCATATATTCCCTTAGGAAAGGCTTTTGGGAAGCGCTTAAATTATATAGGCCGGCTCTAAAAAAGAGGCTCATGTTTTTGTCTTTTAGCAATTCTATTAAGTGCAGGTCTTGCTCTTTTTTATATTTTGCAAGGGAAAAAATTGCATCCGCATTTCCTGTTAAAGCCCATTTCCTCGTGGCTTCATACAATTCTTTGGATTTTTCTTGGCCATGAAGTATTTTTTGTGCAAAGTCTAGTTTTGACTGATTTTTGATTAGCTCAAGTCTGATTTTGTCCTGCTCATCCTTTGTTAGTTTTTTATCGAAGAGGGTTTTAAAAAAATAATCTCCTGCCAGCACAGTATATATAAGGTCGTAGTTCATGAACCAAACTTCTTCATAGTCGCTTGTTTCTTTTAGGAGGATTTTGTACCAGTCTGCTTCTATGTTTTTGTCTTGAATAAAAAATGCGGTGTAGCATTTTACTACCGGGCTTGTGTCGTTTAGCAGTTCGAGCAGTTCCTTGCCGCTACAAAGGTTTACCAGCTCTTGGGCGGCTGCATACAGCTCGGATTTTTGACCTTGATCGCCAATGTGTTCATTTTCAAAAGTGTTTGCCTGTCTTAATTTGTCCAAAAGGCTTTCTTTTGTTTGCGCAAAAATGGCTATGCAGGCGGCAAGTAAAAATATGAAGGATATTTGTTTCTTCATGGGAATCTCTTGTTTAATTAACCAGTGTATCTTTGCGTGTTTCTTGCCCACCAGCCTAGCCCCGATTGGAAGGGCGCGGAACGCGTTGCCGTCAGGCAATGGAGGCGGAAGCCGGAACCCTGGAAAGCGGGTAGAAATTGCCTCCATGCAATTTCTACCCGTGAGTTTTCTGCGAAAACTCACCAGCCATTTTGCTAAGATTTAACGCGCCCTCCTTGGCGCTATCGGTTTTAGGGTGGTAGAAATTGCATGGTCTGGCCGGTTCCGAAGGACCGGACACAGTTTTACCAACAAGTATGCTCCAGATTAGGAAGATTCAGAAGACAAAAGCCTAGAGGTGCAAGACCCTCTCTTTTATTTCCTGGGTGCGGCCCTGGTTCCAGTATTGGGTGCCAATGTAACCGCAGGTGCGGCGGGCAACGTTCATGGTGCTTTGGTCGCGGTTGCCGCAGTTGGGGCATTCCCAGACCAGCTTTCCTTCGCTGTCGCTTACGATGTTTATTTCGCCTGTGTAGCCGCATTTCTGGCAGTAGTCGCTCTTGGTGTTGAGTTCTGCATACATGATGTTGTTGTAGATGTGCTTGAGCAGGGTCATTACGGCAGGTATGTTGCCTTCCATGTTGGGCACTTCCACGTAGCTTACGGCTCCACCCGGGCTTAGCTTTTGGAATTCGCTTTCAAAGGTGAGTTTGGTAAAGGCATCGATTTTTTCGGTGACGTTTACGTGGTAGCTGTTTGTGATGTAGTTTTTGTCCGTTACGCCGGGGATGATTCCAAAGCGGTTCTTGAGGCACTTGGCAAACTTGTAGGTTGTGCTTTCGAGCGGGGTTCCGTAGAGGGAATAGTCAATGTTTTCCGCTTCCTTCCACTTGGCACAGGCATCGTTTAAGGCGTGCATTACTTTTAGCGCAAAGGGCTTTCCTTCTTCTGAGGTGTGGGAAGAGCCTGTCATGTAGCGTACGCATTCACAGAGTCCTGCATAGCCAAGGCTTATTGTTGAATAGCCTCCAAAGAGAAGCTTGTCTATTGTTTCGCCTTTTTCCAAGCGGGCAAGTGCTCCGTTCTGCCAAAGGATTGGGGCTGCGTCGCTTTTTGTTCCCATAAGGCGGTTGTGGCGGATTTGCAGGGCGCGGTGGCAGAGTTCAAGCCTTTCGCCTAATATCTGCCAGAATTTGTCCATGTCGCGGTAGGATGAGCAGGCCACATCCACAAGGTTGAGCGTTACGACTCCCTGGTTAAAGCGGCCGTAGTACTTGGAGACTCCGGGCTGCCAGTTGCCTGCGTTTGCTATGTTTGCGTAGCCGTTGCCTGTCTTGTCCGGGGTAAGGAAGGAGCGGCATCCCATGCAGGGGTAGCAGTTGCCTTCTCCGTTGCCGTCTACCTTCATGCTGAACATCATTTTTTCGGAGATGTAGTCTGGAACCATGCGGCGGGCTGTGCAGCGGGCGGCGAGTTCTGTTAGGTAGTAATACTTGGAATTGGGCTCTATGTTGTCGTTTTCCAGTACGTAGATGAGCTTGGGGAAGGCTGGTGTTATCCAAGCACCCTTTTCGTTCTTTACGCCCTGGTAGCGCTGCTTTAGGACTTCTTCTATGATGATTGCAAGGTCGGCTTTTTCCTGCTCAGTCTTGGCTTCGTTAAGGTACATGAAGACGGTTACGAAAGGAGCCTGGCCGTTTGTGGTCATAAGGGTGATTACCTGGTACTGGATTGTCTGTACACCCTTGGTGATTTCTGAGCGCAGGCGGCGTTCCACCATGTACTTGAACTGCTGCTCGTCTACTGTTATGCCTGTCTCGGACATTGTGTCGCGGATATCTTTCTGAATCTTTTCCCTGCTAACCTGGACGAATGGCGCAAGGTGGGCAAGGGAGATGCTCTGTCCGCCGTACTGGCAGGATGCAACCTGGGCGATTATCTGTGTTGCTATGTTGCAGGCTGTGGAGAATGAATGAGGCCTGTCTATCTTTGTGCCGCTGATTACGGTTCCGTTCTGTAGCATGTCTTCCAAGTTAACAAGGTCGCAGTTGTGCATGTGCT
>DFJV01000172.1 GCA_002373205.1 Treponema sp. UBA3662 | reverse complement strand
CATTTATTTGCCACAAAAACCATTTAATTGGCACAAAGCCATTTAATTGCACAAGAATAAAGTTTATGCTAATATGAATATAATAAATTTTTAGCAAAAGATACAAGGTGGATTTTTATGAAGATAGAATCTCTTTTTGACTACTTGGCAGGCAATTCCTATCCAGGACGCGGAATCGTAACAGGCGTAACAAGCGACGGAAAATTTGCAGTTTCCGCATATTTTATCATGGGAAGAAGCGAGAACAGCCGCAACCGTGTCTTTGTTGAAGACGGAAGGGGAATCCGCACACAGGCCTTTGACCCTTCAAAAATGAAGGACCCAAGCCTTATCATTTACGCACCTGTACGTGTAATTACTACAGCCGGCGGAACAGATACCGTTGTAACAAACGGAGACCAGACTGACACTGCCTACGATGGAATGTCCAAGGGGCTTACATTTGAGCAGAGCCTCCGCTCTAGAACCTTTGAACCGGACGGCCCCAACTACACCCCCCGCATTTCATCTGTACTGCACATAGACTCAGGAAAGTTCTGCTACGAAATGTCCATTTTAAAAAGTGACATGGGCGACCCGGAATCTTCCAACCGCTACACCTTCTCCTACGAAACCCCAAAGAAGGGAGTAGGCCGCTTTATCCATACATACCTCGGAGACGGAAATCCACTTCCAAGCTTTGAGGGTGAGCCTGTTGCGGTTAGCCTTGAAGGAATGAAGGACGCTAAGACCCTTGCCGACAAAATGTGGCAGAACCTTAACGCAGACAACAAGGTTTCTCTTTTTGTGCGCTACATAGAAATTGCAAGCGGAAAAGAAGAGACCGTAATCATCAATAAAAACAAATAGTTGGCAAAGTGCCGGCTATTCCAAGAAACTCAAAAACGGACGGGCGGAATTAATGCGTGTAAAGAATACTGAATCGCTTTTGAATGAAGAAAAAACTGATGCAATTGCGGAAATCTGTCTGCTGCTTTCGCATATAGATGACGCAAATCTTATCAGGGAGTTTTTTGGCTGCCTCTTTACCAAGTCCGAGCTGAAGGATTTTTCCAACAGGTGGCATTTGGTAAAGGAACTTGAAGCCGGTACGACCCAGCGCGAGATTGCAAAGAAGTACAACATGTCCCTTTGCAACATAACCCGCGGTTCCAAGGAGCTAAAAAAAGAAGATTCCGCATTCAGGAAGGTTCTTAATATTCTTGCCACTTTGGAAAAATAAATTTGAATTAAAATTTTAATTTTGATTTTAATTTGAATTTGGACGGAAGGCCATCTGCCGGGCAAAAAATTTTCCTGCAAAGACGGCACTCATCGGCCTTCCCCGCTTTCCGGGGTTCCGCGGGACCCAACCCGCTCCATTGCTACGCAACCCGCTTGCGCGGGCCCCTCCAATCGGGCGTAGGTGGCTTGGTGCAAACGATGGGCGTACCGCCAGTCGCTTGTAAGCCTTACTGCTTTTTTGAGCATTCGGGGCATTTTCCCCAGATGCTTATTTGCGTCTGCCCAGCCTGAAAATCCTGTGGAAGCATTGCCGAGCATGACTTGTAGAATTCCGGAACTGAATCAGAAACAATGTCAAAAATCTTTAGGCATTCCGTACACTTAAAGTGTATGTGGGGCGTAAGCTTTGCATCGTAGCGCACCTGCTCGTCCTCTATGTTAAGCGAGTTGAGTATGTGCTTGGTGCTAAGAAGATGGAGCGTGTTGTAGACTGTCGTTCTGGAAAGTGAAGGGTAGCTGCCGATTAGGGCCTGGTAGACGGTTTCCGCAGTGGGGTGAACCTCGTGCTCCGTTACGTACTTTAGCACGGCAACCCTTAGCGAAGAAGGCCTTATCTCCTTTTCCCTCAGTATCTCTGCATAAGTTGAACTATCTGACAATTTAAACTCCCGATGTGCGGTTTGGATGCAGCTTTTTGCCTCCACAACGTCATGCTATCATTCCGTCACCCTGAACTTGTTTCAGGGTCTGTAAAATTCGCAACTGCCATCTTTCACAGATTCCAAAAAAGTTCGGAATGACAGGCTTCATTCATATTTAAAAGCGTTTTTTCTGCATCCGCGGTTTTTGCATGCCGCACTTCTTTTTGCCTTTGGGGACCGGCCTTTGGAAAAGCAAAAGCTCATTGCACTTGCACTTGCAGCCGGTATTTTCCCCTGGTAATAGTAGGCTTGCAGCCTGGGCATTCAGCCTAGCTAGTTAAAGTAGCGCTTCAAAAGCCCCTTGAATCCTGCTCCGTGGCGTGCCTCGTCCTTTGCCATCTCGTGAACGGTGTCGTGGACTGCATCGTAGTTGAGAGCCTTTGCCTTCTTTGCAAGCTCCAGCTTTCCTTCGCAAGCTCCAGCCTCTGCCGCTGCCCTAAGCTCAAGGTTCTTCTTTGTGGAATTTGTAAGCACATCGCCCAAAAGCTCTGCAAACCTGGAAGCGTGATCTGCCTCTTCAAAAGCATAGCGCTTGAAAGCTTCCGCAATCTCGGGGTAGCCTTCGCGGTCTGCCTGGCGTGACATGGCAAGGTACATGCCAACCTCGCTGCATTCACCGTTGAAATTGTCCTTTAAGCCCTGAACAATTTCCGGGTCAAGGTTCTTTGCTGAACCAACTTCATGCTCGCATGCCCATCCCGCTTTTTCTTCCGTCACTTCTACAAAAGCATTCTTTGCATGACACTGGGGGCACTCATCCGGTGCATTGTCCCCTGTAAAAACGAATCCGCAAACTTTGCAACGCCACTTCTTCATATTTTGCTCCTTACACAAAAATTGTAATAATTACAATTCATTTTATATTGAAAACAAATTGTTGTCAAATGAATTTTGTAATCTTTTCAATTTTTTAATCCTTTTAATTTTTTGCAAAAAAGAACAAAAAAAATCTTTTTTTTCTGGATTTGCTATTGACACAATTCATGAAAAAAGCTATAGTAATATCACATTTTAGCAAATGTACTTTTACAAATGCGGGGATGGTGGAATTGGTAGACACGCTAGCTTGAGGTGCTAGTGGCGCAAGCTGTGCCTGTTCAAGTCAGGTTCTCCGCACTTAAGGACTGTCAGTTTTGGCAGTCCTTTTTTTATGCCCGAAAGGGGGTGGGGTGGCTAAAGCCGTCGGCTGTTCTGCACTTCTCTAATGCTTATCCTCCTCGCTTCACTGCGGTGGAGTTTGCAACTTTGCCGTGCTCTATAGCCTGACGCAAGGAAAATCTATGAAACAATATGAAGCTGTTATTCAAACATTAGAAGAACTCGGTGGAGTTGCAACGCTAGGACAATTAAATCAAGAAGTTTTCAAAATCAAAGACTGTGAATGGAAAACAAAGACTCCTTTCGCTTCAATTCGGCGTATAGTTCAAGAAAATGAAAATATCTACAAAATAAAACCGGGATTATGGGCATTAAAATCTCACAAAAAAGAGTTGGAACAAAAGGGCATTATTGTTGAGACAGAAAAAAATAAAAATTCAAAAGAAGTTATAGAGTTTAA
>DFJV01000066.1 GCA_002373205.1 Treponema sp. UBA3662 | reverse complement strand
AGGGACCTCACCTCCGGCAACGGCTACGCCGCCCTTCCAATCCGGCCTCATTTATTTTGCTTCGCCTTTTGCAACCTAAAGTATACTTTAGGTTAATGGCTTGACTAAGCCATTAAAAACGAAACTTCGCTACGCTCGTTTTCGTTTTTATTTTAAATTTCTAACGGAGGAACGGAATGAAACAGAAGCTTAAGAAAATTGTAATCCTTTGGGCATTGATGGTTCTTGCGGGGAGTGTGTTTGGGGAGGACGTAATCCGCAGCAAAAGAGTCGGCTCATATGATATATTGTTGACGCATCTTTCTTCAGGTTACTTCGTAGCAATAATAGATAATTATAGTCGTTGTTATTTTCTTATGGGCTCTTATAAACGTAGTCAAGCAATGTTTATTTTTGATAACTTTTCAACGCCTTCATATGTAACAGAGATTATTGATTCTAACTATTGGGTGTATGACGGTGTTATGGAACACAATGGTTGGCCATCCTATCATCTGAAATGATAAAGAAAATTGATTTTTTTTACATTTGTGTGCTATGCCCACCCTATGAACGCACAAAACAACAGAGGCTACACACCAAAAGCACCCACCAAGCGCGGCAGGGATTGGAGCACCTTTAGTCCCGGCCGAAGGGCGGGATGAGCCGCGCAAGACGGCGAAGTGCGGAAAGCCCAGAAAAAATGCCCTCCTTGGCATTTTTTCCTACAAGTTCTCTTACAAGAACTTGCCAAGCTTTTCCGCAAAGATTTGACGCACCCTCCATGGTGCTGCTTGTTATACAAAAGGAAAAAATGACAAGGTGTTCTTTTTGCAACTAACTCGAAAACAAAAAAAAGCGCCGCAAAAAAAGAGAAAAAAAGAGTCTAACCTATATTCTCGCTGATTTGAAAGCCGTTGAACTCGTGGCCGGGATAAACTTTTGTGTCGGAAGGCAGAGTTGAATAGATATGGCGAAGGCTTTCTTGTATTTGCGCCTCGCTTCCAAAGGAGAGGTCGGTACGCCCCCAAGAGCGGTAAAAAATCGTGTCGCCGCTAAGAAGCACTTTTTGCAAACTATTGTAAAGGCAGACGCTTCCCGGGGTGTGCCCTGGTGTGTGAATTACAAGCCAGTCTTGCATTCCTTCAAAAGACTGTGCCTTGCCTGCGACGCCTGCACAATCGCGCAAGTTTTTTCCGTCTTCCAAAAAGGCAGTAGCTTGCGGCAAACCTGTAACAGAAGGAATAAAAGCGTCAAAGCCCATTTCCATAAGGCTCTGTCCCTGCAAAGTTCCGCCTTCAGCCCCAATGAATTTACTGTCTTCCTTGTGAATCAATATTGGAATTTCCGGGTAGCAGTCACGAAGATGCTTTAGTCCCGCAACATGGTCAAAGTGTCCGTGGGTAAGGACTATTGCCACCGGGGTTAGGTTTTGCTTGCGTAAAAAATCTGTGATTGCGTCTTGGTCGCCGCAAAATGCACAGGCAGCTGGGTCAACTATAAAAGCATAACCGCCGCCTGTCTGTTTTGCAGTTTCGGCACCGTTTGCGCAAAGTTCCACAATGTATGTGTTTACGCCAAGCGGGCCGGTTCTGAGTGAGTAAATCAATATGCTGCGCCTGAACCAAAGTGGGACTTTACCTGGCCGTCATCAGTTGTCTCTGAAAACTGCTTTGTCTCTTCAATTTTGCTTTCGGAGAAGGAACGGACTGGTTCCTGCTGAGCGTAGTCAAAAGTCTGCTTTGCGGCAAATTCGCTCTGTGCGCTTGCAATCTTTGCGGCCTCTGAGCTTTCGCTGCTGAATGTTGAATGGCCTTCGTTGCTTACATCGGACGGAATTGTGTCGTCTGCCGGAATTTCCTTTGCAGATGCAAAATTTGCTTCTGGCTGGTCGGAAGCCATTCCATCTTCTCCCTTCTGGCGTGAAAGGTTTACTACAAGCTTTCTTCCGCGGTAGTCATAGCCGTTGAGCTTTTCAATTACCTTTTCGCAGTCTTCCTTGTAAAGCTGAATGAATGAATAGTTTGCAAGTACGCGGATGTCGCCGATTCTTTCCCTTTCCAAACCGGCTGCGCTGATTAAAAGGCCAACCAGGTCGCGGGGGAATACGTGGCGGTTGCGGCCAATTCCAATGAATACTGTTCCTGCAAGTGCCGGGTCTATCTGAACGCGGGGAGCCTTTTCCCTTTCTGGAGCGGCCTCGTCAAAGCCTTCATTTTTTCTTGCGTCACGGTCATTTCTTGAAGGGCGGGAATTTCTTTCTGCCCTGTCATTCTTAAAGCGGCTATCCCTTCCAAAGCGGTCCTCGCCCCTTGGATTCTTACCGTCATTGCGGCCAAAGCGGGAGCGGGAATTAGACAAAGCCTGTTTTACAAGCAAGGCAGCTACATAATTTCTGCGGGAAAAACCAACATTTTTCTTAAACAGCTTTTTAATCTGATTAAGAATCTGAATTTCACTTTCTGTAGATTCCTCTACATTCTTTAAAGCATCACTCAAAAAAGATGCAATCTGATTTTCGTTTACAATAAAATTTGATTCACGATTGTAAGCCATGATCTTACTCCTCATTTAAATCCACCGCATATCCCGAACCAATCTTAAAAAATCCTTTTTGAAAAAGAAGGTTCTCCATGAACTGCGGTATAAAAGTATTACAAATAATAATATGGCGGATTCCGCGCTTTTTGCAAAAGCTCAAGGTCTTAGACAGTAATTGTTCACCAATTCCAAGCCCGCGGTATTCCTGAACAACAAAAAAATCGGTAATAACAACCGCTTTCTTTGTTTCTTGCGGGCAAAAATCTAATAAAATGCAGCCTGCGAACTCTCCAGCGAGAGAACGGCATACAAACCCAGACTTAGAAGTGGTCGTTGAATAGGAAGAAAGTTGTTTCCACATACATGCTATTGCACTTCCCAAATCTTCTGAAAACTGAGTTTTTAGTTCCTGCACCGCATTTTCAGTTCCTATTTCAATTTCATTGGCATCTCGTGCCAAATTAAATTCTTGGAACTCAAAATCGTTTAGAACAAGCTCTTCCGTACTTTCTTCTGAATCATCAGTTAAAAAGAGTTTTTCTAAGCCCCATGACTCGCGCAGTTCGTTATACCAGTCGGAAACACGTTCACGCATTTTGGCATCCTTAAACAAATGCCATTTTTTTTCAGTCTCTGGGTATTTTTTTAAAACATTCTTAAAATTTCTGAACACCCCCCTTCCACTAACCAATACCAACCTGAGTTCTTCATGAACATTGGGAGCGTAGAGGTTGCTGGTAAATTCTTCCATTAGATTATAACCGTCTTCACTTGACCATTCAGGCAAGGCGTAAAACCTGTCTTCATCATCGCATACATCTTCCTCTGCAACCAAAAGTCCGCTCTTGGCATCTACCAAAAGAACGGAATTCTGGTCTTCCATTGCAAAGAGAATGTTGTCTGTTAATGATTCCGTCAAGTTGAAGGTCATTTTTTATTTTTCAAGTTTTTCAAGCTGAAGGGCTAGTTCGGGAAAGTCAGAGCGCTTCTGAACAGTCTTGCTTATCAAGCCGTAATTAACAGCTTCGTCAGCACTAAGCCAATAGTCTCTGTCTGTGTCTTTTACTACCTTTTCCAAGGCAGTGCCTGTTTCTCCAGCAATGATTTCATTTATACGCTGCTTTGTTTTTGCAATTTCCGCAGCATGAATCTCTATGTCTGTAGCAACACCCTTCATTCCGCTTGACGGCTGATGAATCAAATAATGGCTGTGCGGAAAGCCGAACCTTCTTTCTTTTGGGCTTGCCAAGAGGATTAATGCTGCTGCAGAAGCCACAAGTCCCATGCCTATCGTAAACACCGGCGCATTTACGAAGCGGATTGTGTCAAATATAGCGAATCCTGCATCCACATCGCCACCAGGGGAATCTATGTAGATATAGATAGGCTTATCGTTGTCAGCTTCCAAAATAAGAATTTGCCTTACAATTTTATCTGCAAGCTCTTCATTTATTTCTCCGCTAAGCAAAATCTGGCGGGTCTTTAAAAACTTTTCAGTCAAAGGATCTTGCCCTGCTTTTTCCTTTTTCTCTTCTTCTTCATTTTCTGAACAGAAAATATTCATTTTTTCTCCAAATAGTGTGTAATTTAAATAGATAAGAAAATATTTCTTTTAATAATAATAATGATTTTTAGAAAAAAATTCAACAGATTAAAAAAATTATAGAAAAAATCAGTTTTGCTCTCCACAGCCAGTCGTGTAAAAATGCACTCTGAAAAACACTCGTTTTACATTTGGGAAGTCGGTTTTAAAATAAAAAAAGCCGGCGGCCTCCTACTTTCGCGGCGCAGGGCCACTATCATCGGCGCTGTGGGGCTTGACTTCCGTGTTCGGGATGGGAACGGGTATGGCACCCACGCCATGGCCACCGGCATCAAAACTCTGTGCCAGTGCTTCTCGGGGCACACAAAGGAAACGCTCAAAGGGCCGTAAAAAGGGAAGGGACAATATGGCCAAGCCTCGCGGCCTATTAGTACGGCTCGGGTGAGCGCGTCGCCGCGCTTGCGCCTGCCGCCTATCAACCCGGTGGTGTGCCGGGGGCCTTCGGTGGGGTCGAGCCCCATGGGATGCCTATTCTCGGG
>DFJV01000095.1 GCA_002373205.1 Treponema sp. UBA3662 | reverse complement strand
CCAAACACTACTTTGGACAGCATTGTTGCCTTTACCCTTGGCCAGTTTGCAGATGAATTGGAAAAAGCGTCCGACTTTAACAGCGCATTGCAGGCCCTTATCAAGAGGGAGATTACTGCCCACTGGAGAATCCTATTTAACGGCAATGGCTACGATGCAAGCTGGGTAAAAGAAGCAGAAAAGCGCGGGCTCTTGAACCTGCGCACCCTTCCCGATGCGGTGGCACATTATCTTGACAAAAAGAACATTAAGCTCTTTACCGACCTTGGCGTTTACACCGAAGTTGAGATGAAGAGCCACTACGACATAAAGCTTGAAAAATACTGCAAGGTTTTGAACATAGAAGTTGAGACTATGCTTGAGATGATAAACAAGGACATTTTGCCTTGTGCATTCAGGTATATCAACGAAGTTAGCAGTGCGGCCATAAACCTTAAGGCTCTGGTTCCAGGGGCAAGGGCTTTTGCTCAGGAAAAGCTTTTGGAAAAACTGGATGCGCTTGTGAACGAGCTTGCGGAAAAGGAAGCGGACTTGAGCAGCTGCCATGCCAGGGCAAAGCAGAACGAGGATTTTATGGCACAGGCCAGAGCCTACGCGGATGAAGTTATTCCTGCTATGGCAAAAGCGCGTGCCGTTGCCGACGAGATAGAGCCACTCTTGGCAGAGTCTTGCAAGCCTTATCCTAGCTATGAAGACCTGCTTTTTAGGATTTAAGACTCTATTTTTAAAATATGCTTGTTTACAAAAGTTCCTACCAGCTGAATTGCGGGGCCAAGTAAAAGTCCAACTGCAATTGAGCCTGGCAGGGCTGTTTTTATTGGAACTTCAAATATAATGCCGACCGTTGCTCCAATTGCAACGATTGTCATGTCGTAAATGATTCTTGATGCAAAGTGGGGCATGTGCTTTTCCGTAGCTTCAGAGAAAATTCTTGCAAGGGCATCATAGGGGGAAAGTCCAAGCTGGGCGTTCATGTAGAAGGCTGCGCTTATTACGAAGAGCAAAAGGGCAAGCACAAAAATTGTAAGCTTTATCGCAAGGTATTCGTTTGTGGAAAAGATTGCGGCAGGAATTGTTCTGTCCCAAAGCCAGCAGAAAAAGTCTGCGGTATAACCGATTAGCACCCAGTTAAAAAATGTGCCAAGGCCTATTAGCTTGCAGTTAATAAGTAGAACTATTACAAAGCAGATTGTGTTGTAAAGAAGCTGCCAATTGCCAAAGGTCCACCCAAGTGCCAGTGAAATGGTTTTGTTGTGGAAAGAGGCCGGGTCTGTTCCCCAGTTTATCTTAATCAGGAAGGATAGGAAAAATCCCATAAAAAGAATTCCAAAAAACATGCAGCAGAATTTCTTTGCAAACTGTGGCTGGAATATCATTTTTTTTAAGCTGAATTCTTTGAGGCTGTTCTTCATGGAAAGAGATTATAGCGGGATGTAGGATAAAAATCTATATACTTTTTATATAGAACATGGAAAGCAGTTTTGTGTTCCGCTCCCAGTCAAATCCGTCTGATAAACCCGCGGTGTCGCGGAATAGGAAATTAAACTCGCTGCGCTCGTTCCGCTCCAATGCGGGTTTTCAGCCGGCTTTGACTTCCGCTTCACACATACAGCGTAGCAAGTGCATGCGGTGTACCCGAAGGGTGCTTTCCGATTGCTTTGCATAAAAATATATAGTAAAAGGCGAGTTCTGTGTATATTGAGGAAGAAAATATTATTTGCTAGAATAAGGGCATAAAAAAAGTGGCGGTGAACGATGAGCGGTGAAAATAAGTCTGCGCTGAAATTTTTAATCTACGGCACAAATGTAGAAAGCCAGATACTTGCCTGTAAGCTTTCTGAGCAGGGCATAGCCGTAACAATTTGCGAGAGCGGGAAAAAGGCCAAGTGGATAAGCGACTGCGGTATTACGCTGATTAACGCTGCTTCGGGGTGGACGGAGACGGCTTATGTAGAAGTTGTTGATGATGCTGGCGACTTGGACCAATACGATTTTGTTGTGGTTGCGGTTGAAAGGCTTCGGGTTGATTCCCTGCTTTCTGATTTGGTTTCTGTTCAAAATACCAACATTGTTTTTATGATAAATACCGCTATGGGCTTTTACGATGTGGAAAAACTGCTTGGCATTGACCGCATGATGTTCTGCTCTATTTCCGCCGGCGGTTACGAAACTGACGAGGGCATTAATTATCTTATGGGAAATTACGCCCAGAAAATGTTCCGACCTACCGTTGCCGGTGAGTTTTCCGACAAAAAGACGGAGCGCGTAAAAATGCTTTTGGAGCTTTTGCGTGGCTGCGGTTTTGATGCGGCTTTTGCCCGCAATGCAGATGCCTGGCTAAAGACCCATGCCGTTATTTCTTCTTCTGCCGCTAATGCCTTGTTTTGCTGCAACGGTGACAATTACGAGCTTGCCGCAAAGCCAGACCTTATTTCCTGCATGATTGATTCAGTTAGGGAAGGTTTTGCTGTTTTAAAAAAATACGGCATTCAACCGGAGCCTGCCTTTATGACTTGGACAAAGCTTCCGCGTGCCGTATTAAAAAAGATATGTTCTGTTTTCCTGAATACACAGTGCGCTGAATACACCCTTGCCCGCCATTATTCCGGCTGCCTTAGGGAAATGTATCTTTTGCAGTGCGAATTTGACGCATTCATTGACTACAGTAAATCCTCCTGCCCAAACATTTCCCGCTTAAGGAAAGGTTTGTTTGAATATTTGCAAGAGGAAAAGTCTGTAAGAGTTTTGACGCGATAGAATTTCAATCCGCTAGAATTTAATTCGTTAGAATTTAATTCTGTCCTTCATGTCCGGGCCAACCATAAGCCACCACTGGCTTGGTTCGTCAACCCAGTATTTTTTAAAGGCCTTCATTACGTCTTCTTCGCTGACGGCCATAACTTCTGCGTCTGTCTTGCGGTCGTGGAAGATGTCGTCGTAGGTGAGCAAGTTGGTGACGATTGTGGAAGCTATGTTTCCTGTGGTTGCGGAAGAGCCGTATGTTGAATTTATGTACTTGTTCTTGTAGCTCTGCAGCCTGTCGCTTATTTTGCTAAAGATGTAGTTTCCGTCGTCATCAAGGGATTCAATGAGCTGGCCTTTTAGCATGTAGTTTCTTGCTTCTTCCATTGCGGATACAAAGCTTTCTGGGTTTGAAAGCTTAAAGAGGTATTCTTCGCCGATTGGGGCAAAACCGCTTCCACAATAGCTTCCGGGTGTGTAGCAGACACCGTGGTGTTCGCGCACAACATTGAACATTACCGTTGAATACATGGAAGCAGCAAGCAGTGCCGCCGGGTAGTCTGGGCTTGTGATTGAAGGCGTTGCAAAGAAGCGGGAGACGTAGCCTGTACCAGCTGCGCTTGGGTGGGTTAGGATTACAGGTTCGCCTTTTATTGTGACAGGCGCTATCTGCGGAATTTTGTATACCTTGCCGCCTGTTGCTTTTAGCTGGCCGAGGGTTTTGTTCAGCTCGGAGACCAGCTTGCCTGAATTTACGTTTCCTACTGCTACGACAAAAATGTTTTCCGGTGCCATGATTTCTTTGTGCAGCTTTTTCATGTTGGCTACCGTGATGTTTTCAAAAGACTCTGGTCTTACGCCTACCTTTGTTTCGTAGGGGTGGCCCTTGTAGAAGACCTTGCTTGCTTCGTAGCCTAGGATTGATTCCGGGGAATTTAGCATGGACTGAATCTTCTGCCTTAGCGAAGTGGTTAGGTTCTGGTAGACCAAGTCCTCGTATGATGGATGCAGGAAACCGTCAGTCAGATAGGGGAGCGCTTCAAAGAGATGCTCGTCTATGGCGGTAAGGGTTATCATGCTGCCAAGTCTTGTGCTTGATGAATGAATTGATGAGTCCGTTTCAAATTCCAATGTGTTGTGGGCAGCGTAGTCGTATTTTTTTGAAGAAGAAGCCATCATGGTAAAGAGTGAATCTTCCAAACCGGATGTTTCTGGTGTAAGGCGGGCAATTCCACCGCGTACTGCAATTGTAACCGAATTGATTTGGGAAGAATCCTGCTTCTTAAAGTAGACAGGGATGCCGTTCTTGAGGGTAAATTGCTTTACCTCAAGTTCATCCTGTATGCTGTAGTCCGCATTTCCGTCGCTTGTTGGCTTGTAGATTTGCGTGTCTTGCTTGAAGTTTTCTTCTGCATCTTTTTCTTCTTTTGCAATTAGGGCTGCATCAGGGGCATATTTTGGATTGTTCCACCAGAAGGCGTTTTGGGCAGTCACAGTTTCAAAACCTGCCGCTGCAAATTCATCCTTTGCCTTTTCGTATATTTCCGGGTTAACAAGAATTGTTACGATAGGATTTTTTCCGATGATGTATTTTTGGATTACGGATTCCACGTCCTGTTTTTTTGTGTTGCCAACTTTTTTGTTGTAGCTTTTGTAGTAGTCAGAGTCCGTAACCGTCCACCAGAAGCGTATCTGCTGCAAAAGTCCGGTTGCGGTTTGGGCTGCCCAGATGTCGTTGTTTTCCAGAGATTTTTCTACTTTTAGTTTTGTAACGTTCGTAAAAAGTTCTTCATCATTCAAAAATGCAGGAATTGCTTTTTCCAGAATCTGGTCCATGAAAATCTTTGCGCGCTTTGGGAGTTCCTTTTCCGGCTGAAGAACTGTTGCCGAGAATGAGATGAGGCTGTCTGCGCGGGATGTTCCGTAGCCGGATGAAATGTACTGGACGTCCGGGATGCAAAGCTCCTGGTTTTCTGCAACCGTCTTTTTGAATATTCCGTCGGGGTCGTCCAGCAGGTTGAGCATGTAGTCAAGTGCGTAGGAATCTTCCCTGTCAAAGTCTGCGTCTGCTCCGCGGAAGTTTATTTCTATTTCTGCAATCTGAGGGGAAACCCTGTCGCTTGGCATGACTGCAAATTTTGTGTTTGCAAATGGGGTCATGCTTTGCTGCTTTCCTGCTGCCGGTGCTTCGTTTCCGTTGTTGCTCCAAGAGCCCCAGATTTTTTCTATTAGATTTAGGGCTTCCTTTTCGTCTATGTCTCCGCCAACAAAGAGGGCTGCGTTCTTGGGAATGTAGTATTTGTTCTGCAGGGCGCGCAGCTGCAAAACGCTTGCGTCTTTTACAACGTCTGCAGAGCCGCTAGGGGAAAGGCGGTAGGGTTCATCGGGGAAGAGGTTTGAGATAAGGTAGTTGCTGAATATTGTTCCCGGTTCGGCAAGTCCGCCCTGAATTTCTGAAAGGACTACTTTCTTTTCCTTTTCCAGTTCATCCTCTTTCATGAGGGGGCTTCTGATTGCCGCGTTCCAGAATGCAAGTCCTGTTTCCAGCTGGTCAGAAGGAACTGTGATAAAATAGTTTACGCAGTTAAGGCCTGTGGTTCCGTTCCAGTTTGTGCAGCCCATGTCGCTGAGTGCGCGCTGTACGGAAGCTGCATCCGGGTAGAGGGAATTTCCCTTGAACATCATGTGCTCGTAAAGGTGGAAGAGGCCTGCGTTCTCCTTTGTCTGGGTGACGCCGCCTGCCTTTACCGCTATTTCTATGTAGACAAGTGGAACCGCATGGTTTTCTGCTGTAAAAACCGTAAGTCCGTTGCTGAGCTTGTGCTCGCTAAAATTCTGTGCTTTCTTGCAGGAAACAAGAGTTGCTTCTGCTACAAGGGCTGCAATAATGGCAAAAATTTTTAACTTTGCATTTTTGATTTTCATCATAAACTCCATAAAAAAATAAAACCGCAGCGAAAAACACTGCGGTCTTATTCTAGCACAAAATGCCTATTTTATAAAATAGACATAGTTTTCTTTGCGGGGCGGAGGCTTGGGCAGGGCCTTTTGAACCGTAACCACAGGGTAACCTATTGCCAAATGGCCGATTCCCTCGTAGTCTCCTGAAATGCCCCATGCCTTTAGCATAGCCTTGCCTTCTTCCGTCTGGAATTCCTCACGTGCCCTGTGGATCCAGCATGAACCGATTCCCAGGCTGGAAGCTTCTGCCATCATGTTGCCCATAACAAGTGCACCGTCGTAAATGTGGGTTGGTACATTTTTATCTGCAAGCACGATAAGTATTTCTGGCGCTCCGTAAAACGGATCAACTTCCGGTCCTTGTCCTAGAACCGCCGCATTCATGGCAGAGATTTTGTCGCGTACGGCTTTGTTTGTAACCGCAATGATTATTGCAGACTGCAAGTTTTTTCCGCTCGCGGCATATTCACCTGCCGTGATTATTTTTTCAAGCTCTTCATCCTTGATAAGTGAGGACTTGTATTTGCGGCAGCTTCTCCGCTTTAGCAATTCCTGCAAAATATCAGCCATAATTCCTCCCGTATCATTCTCCCCGGGATTCCCACCTCTGTAAGTATCGGAATTATTTTTTTGTGAGTTTATAGGAATTTGGCTTGCGCTTTTAAGGCTCTGTTAAGATTGCCACCACCAGTCGTTGCAAAGGGTGACGGGCTGGGGAAGTTTTTTGTGGCTGATAGAATACTCGTAGTTTTCCTTGTTTTTGCACTGTGTCTCTGCTGAATCCGCCTTGGAATTTTCCTTGCCACTTTTTACAAAGGGGTGCTCTATGCTGCTTCCTGCCTTTGATTCAAGCTCCAGCGCAAAGTGGGTTACTGGCTGCTCTTCTTCTTGCTTGCCCTCTGTTGCATTGCCTTCTGTTGCGTTTCCGTCTATGTCGCAGGGGTAGGCTTTGCTTGCTTTTCTGTTTTCGCTTTTGTCTCCATCTCTTACCGTAACCGTAAAACTTTCCGGATTAAAGTCTTCTTTGGTGAATGCAGAAAGGGAAGGGCCTGCGTTTACGATTATTTTGTCTGCAATGGCATTTTCGTCTTGGCCGTGAATGACCAGGGTATAGGAATAGGGCTTTTCTGAAAATTCCTTGATTGTGTCCTGTATTATTTTTCTGCGCCACTTGAATGCGATAAGAATGAGTATGAACATGAGGGCCATTACGGCAATTCCGTAGCTTGTTTCCATAAAAATCTCCTTTTAAAAAATTTTTTGCCGTGACTGCTTTATTAATGAGCGGATGCGCTTTGCATTCAGCCTTCTTTCTTTTGAGGCTTTGCTGGGCTTTGTCTTTTTGCGCTTGGGCTGAATGTAGGCTGCGTTTTCTATCCAGTTTGCCAGGCGGTTGATTGCAATTTTTCTGTTCAAGTCCTGGAGGCGCTCTTCGTCACAGTTGACGCATATATTGTTTTCTGAATTTATTTTTGCGCGGAGTTTTTGTGCAACAGTGGCTCTTTCTCTGTCGCTAAGTCCGCGTATGGAGGAAAGGGGTATTGTTCCGTGTGCCTTTGTGTTTACCTTGTTTACGTTTTGCCCGCCCTTTCCGCCGCTTCTTGCAAAGGTGAAGACTATGTTTTCTTCTATTGATTTGCGGACTTCTTCTTTTTCCATGCTAGCTTTTACTCGAATGAATAAACGTTGTCGTACTGGTAGTTAATCAGGTAGACTCGGTTCTTTTCGTCCAGGTTTATTTCCAGATAATATTTTTTGCCGCTTTTTTCTGTGTAGACAAAGCCTTTTGTGAATGACTGGAGCTTGTAGGCAAGTTCAAAGTCAGGCTTGAGTTTTTTTTCTATAACAGAATAGTCGTCGCCAATTTTTAGGGAGTGGAAGCAGTAGCCGCTGTTCCATTCGCCAAGGGTTATGTTTTCTATTCTGCCGTTTCTGTAGGTGAAGGTTTTGCCTTCTTGCTTGCTTATGTAGTTTCTTAGTTCCGCGCGGTGCTGCCACAAATCCAGCTTGTTTTCTTTTTGCGTAACTGGAGTTGGGCTTGGCTTTTGCGTAACCGGGCTTGTTGTTTTGCAGCCGGAAAAGAGCGCAAGTGTTAGTGCGATGCATACGGCTGCTAGAAAAAGTATATGTTTCATGCCTAATATTTTAGCAAGTGAAGGTTTTTTATTCAACAGAGCAGGCTTTGGCCACCAGCTTTATTCGCGCGGAAGGGTTGAATACCCCGCCCCTTGGGGCGGAATAAGGGTATTCAACCCTGACTGCAATACCTTTTAAGAACAACGCACACCTCGTTGGTTCGCGTAAGGATGTTTTGATACAGGGGGATTCGTTTTATGAGGAACTCATACCCCGTAGCTTGCTGCGGGGTGCGTTGATTTGCTAACATAACTTCATATTGGGGCGTTGCGGGGCTTTGCAAAGAGATTGCCCCGCAGAAGGGGTAGGACGCAACGAAGTGCGGCCGCAGGGGAAGGCTTTCCCCTCCTTTGTATTTAGAATGTCAGGACTGCTTCGAAGGAAGTGTCGCTTTCTGTTTTGCCTACTACGGTATAGGTGTTTGTTTCTTTGTTGAAGGAGCCGTAGATTTTTAGGGTTTCGCCGGGGCGCGCTTCTTTTGAGTAGTTTAGGCGGAAGGCGGTAAGTTTTTTGGCCTGGAATTCTTCGCTTAGTGCATCCATTGCAAAGGCTCCGTAGCGCGAGTTGTTCGTATGGCCGTTGCCGTCCATGTCTGAGAAGAGAATTTTCCGTTCTGCAAGAAGCTCCATGTTTTCTGGTATGGAAATTTTTGAGGGTTTGGCACATTCATTTTGCTTTTGTTCTGTTGGGGCTGTGCGCATGGTAAAATTCTTTAGCGGAAGGATTCTCCTTGTTTCTGGGTTTACAAGTAGCCATGATGACAAGCCTTCTACGATTGGGTTGCCGTCTTTGTCTTTTATGCGGTATGCCCTTACGAATTGAAGCGCTTCTGGTTTTTCTTCCCAAGTGGTGATTGTTATGTGCTCGTTTTCTTTAGGCATCCTGTTGATTTTAAAGGAAACGCGGGAAACGAGTATTGCGTATCCGTTTTGGGTTAGGACGTCCCTGGAAAGTCCGCGCTGTCTGTATTCTTCTACGGCGGTGTCGGATGTGATTCTAAGGAGCTCGTGCAGGCTTAGCCTTTTGAATTTGTCGCACTGGCTAAAAAATATGTTCATCTGGTTGTGGAATGTGATTCCGTCTTCTTCGTGCCATGACTTGTATTCTTCCATTTTTTCCTTCTTGCTTATTTAAATTATTTTTTTATTATGGAAACAGTTCCATTTTTTGTCTCAACGGAAAATTTTACGCTTGAATCTGAGCTGTCAAAGTCGTTGTCGAATTTTCCGTATTTTGAGCTTGTAATGTATCTGCACCATGAGTTTCGGGGCTTGAAGATTTTTATGTCGCCTTTTTTTGTGTATACAGACGAGTTCTTTGTGATTGGGGATGCAAACTGTAGCGTTATGTTTCCGCTTGTGCTGTCTATGTAAAGTTTTTCGGTCTGAATTCTGGAGGCTTTTACGTCCCCTGATTTTGTTTCTATGGAAAGTTCCGTGGTTTTTATTTTGTCTATGAAAAGGTCGTGGCGTGAAACGTCAAGTTCTGCGTAGTCGCTTGTTAAGTCCAGTATTTTTACGTCGCCGTGGCTTGCGTCTACGTATACTTTTTTTGAATCTATTCCGTTTAGCGTTATGGTTCCGCGGTCTGTTTCCAGGTCTATTTTTTTTGCTTTCTGCCTGTGCAGTTCTATGTTGCCCCTCTTTGTCTGGATGAAGATGCCTTGTGCCTTGTGGTTTTTGGGTATGTAGATTTTTACTGTTACAGTGTCGTTTTCTATTTTTCTTTTTGCCGATTTGATTATTAGTGCGCCACCTTTAACTTCGTAGAAGGGGACGGTTTCTGCCTGCCTGGAGATTATGTCTACTTTTACGAAGGGGTTTTCTGTGGGGAGAATCTCTATGTTTTCGTCTTCCAGGCTGGCGTTTATTTCTTTTACGAATGAGGGGTTAAAATGGTATGCTGGGATTATGCCCCTTAGGGAGTCGTAGTTTGTCTGGGAAAGCCGAGGAGAATCTGGTGAAAAAGGCTCTTTTTGTCCTTGGACGCTTCTTTCGGTTGCGGAAATATGAAAAATCATTGTTGCGGTCAAAAGGATGACTGCCAGTTTTTTCATTTTTTCCTCCTTGCTAACTCCTACTATATAATGACTTAATATGGGAGTTTTGTCAAACTGTTATTCAAGGGAGGGCCCTTGGACCCCAAACTAAGGGGAGGGAAAACCCCCTA
>DFJV01000146.1 GCA_002373205.1 Treponema sp. UBA3662 | reverse complement strand
CTTTTAGCATAAAATACAATAAAAGTATTTAAATGCAGTATAAAAATCAGAATGTTTGTAAAAAGTAAAAAAATAGTTTGACATTCCTTTTGGGTAAGGTCTAAGATTTAATTAATTGGAAACGTTTCCAAAACAGCCTAAAAACAAGAGGAACTTTTTATGAAAAGAATGAACAAAATCTTTGGCCGTGCAATTTGCCTTGCTGCGGTAATGGGAATGGGATTTTCGCTTGTGTCTTGCGGCGGAAAGAAAGCAGATGCAAAGGGAACCGTGCGCTTTTTGAATTTTAAGCCGGAAGTTGCAGATATTTATCAGGAACTTGCAGCTGCTTATGAAAAGGAAACGGGCGTGAAGGTTGTTGTGGAAACAGCCGCAAACAATTCCTACGAGCAGACCCTTGTCTCCAAGATGGCTACAAAAGAAGCGCCAACGCTTTTCCAGATTAACGGTCCCCGCGGCTATGCAAACTGGAAGGACTACTGCCAGGATCTTTCTGGAACTGAACTCTACAAGCACCTTGCAGACAAGTCACTTGCAATTACATCCGGAAGCGGCGTTTACGGAATTCCTTATGTAGTAGAAGGCTACGGAATCATCTACAACAAGGCCCTTACAGACAAATACTTTGCCCTTGCTTCAAAGGCTGTAAGCTATTCAAGCATGGATGAAATCAACAACTTTGCAAAGCTTAAGGAAGTTGTGGAAGACATGCAGAAAAATGCAAAGGAACTTGGCATTGATGGTGTTTTTGCAAGCACTTCACTAAAGGCAGGAGAGGACTGGAGATGGCAGACTCACCTTGCAAACCTTCCTGTATATTATGAATTCAAGAACGGAAACGTTGACCTTGCAAGCGATGCAACAAAGAAAATTTCTTTTAGCTACGGAAAGAATTTCCAGAACATCCTTGACCTTTACCTTAACAACAGCACTGTAGACAGAAAGAGTGTTGGTACAAAGACTGTAACAGATTCAATGGCAGAATTTGCCCTCGAAAAGTGCGTTATGGTTCAGAACGGAAACTGGGCTTGGGGTCAGATTGCAGGTGTTAGCGGAAACAAGGTTCTTGCAGAGAACGTAAAATACCTTCCAATCTACACTGGTGCTTCTGGAGAAGAGTCACAGGGCTTGTGCATTGGTACAGAAAACTTCTACTGCATCAACAGCCAGGCAAGCGAAAAAGACCAGAAGGCAACAGCAGATTTTATCTACTGGCTCTATTCAAGCGCAACAGGAAAGGACTATGTTACGAACAAGCTGGGCTTTATTGCTCCATTTGACACCTTCTCTGATTCAGAGCGTCCAACGGATCCGCTTGCAGTTGAAATTAGCAATTGGATGGCAAAAGACGGAATCACTTCCGTTGCCTGGAACTTTACCCTCTTTCCGTCTCAGAAATTCAAGGATGACTTTGGCGGTGCCCTGCTCAAGTACGCACAGGGAACAAAGACTTGGGATGAAGTTGCTGCCCAGGTTGTGGACTCTTGGGCAAAGGAATCTTCTGCTAACTAGTGCGAAATAAACCTACGCCGCCATGGAGCCCCTTTAGTCCCGCGCAAGCGGGATGAGGGTTACCGAAGGGCGGAACGGCGGTAAAAAATGGCCTCCTTGCCATTTTTTACCTATGGCTTTTCTGCGAAAAGCCACGAGCCTTTTTTGCAAACTTTTGACGCGCCCTCCATGGCGCTGCTTGTTCTAGTTGGTAAAAAATGGCAAGTGTCGAGTTAGCCAAACAATGGATGGTAGAGCATTTATGGCTTCGTCCAAAAAATTACCATTCAAATTAAATTGTATTATTCGGCAGTTCTTGGAACTTTCGCCTCCAAACTTTAAAGATTCAAGGACTGCCGTTTTTTTTAGGGAAGCTTATGAATAACAAGTCTATAAACAAATATTTTCCTATATTTATACTGCCCACTCTGATTGCATTCTCTTTGTTTTTCCTTCTTCCTTTTGTGATGGGAATAGGGCTGTCTTTTACAAAGTTTACGACCGTAACGAACGCAAAATTCGTGGGGCTTGCAAATTACATAAAGGCCTTTACCTTTGACAACGATTTTATTCATGCCCTGCTTTTTACTTCCCTGTTTACGGCTGTTTCTATTGTTACCGTGAACGTCTTTGCTTTTTCTCTTGCTATCCTGCTTACAAAAGAAATTAAGGGAACTGGAATTTTCCGCTCAATCTTTTTTATGCCAAACCTTATAGGCGGAATTGTCTTGGGCTACATCTGGAACCTGCTCATAAACGGAACTCTTGCTCCTTTGGGAGTTGACATAACTTTTGATGCCAAGTACGGCTTTTGGGGCCTTGTGATTCTTACAAACTGGCAGCTTACCGGCTACATGATGGTAATCTACATTGCCGGTTTGCAGAACATTCCCGGGGAACTGATTGAGGCTGCCCAGATAGACGGCGCTGGCCACCTTAAGATTTTATTCCGCGTAAAAATTCCTATGGTAATGCCTTCCATTACAATTTGCACTTTCCTTACTCTTGCAAACACATTTAAAATGTTTGACCAGAACTTGGCGCTTACTGCGGGTGCTCCCGAACATTCAACGGAAATGCTTGCTCTTAACATATACAATACTTTCTACGGAAGGGTAGGCTGGCAGGGCGTTGGTCAGGCAAAGGCTGTGGTCTTCTTTATAATCGTTGCCCTGATTGCATTCGTCCAGCTTAAGTTTTCAACAAGGAAGGAGGTTGAACAATGAAATACTCTCATACAAGGCAGACTGAAAAAACAATCATATTCTGTTTTCTGGTTTTGCTTTCTGCAATTTTTCTGGTACCGGTTTTTTTGGTCTTTATGAATTCATTTAAGTCCAAGCTTTATATTTCTAGCTCTCCTTTTTCTCTTCCTGCAAGGGAAACTTTTGTTGGCTTGCAGAACTATATAAACGGAATTACAAGTTCGGGATTTTTTCTTGCTTTCCTGCGCTCTGTTTTTATAACTGTCGCATCTCTTGCGCTGATTGTTGTATGCACGTCCATGACTTCTTGGTTCATAGTCCGCGTAAAAAATAAGTTTACACGCTCGCTTTACTATCTTTTTGCTTTTAGCATGATTGTTCCATTCCAGATGGTAATGTTCACGATGACTTATATTGTTAACAAGATGAACTTTGACAATGTTTTTGGCATTACGCTTGTCTACCTAGGCTTTGGGGCGGGGCTTTCCGTTTTTATGTTTGCAGGGTTCGTAAAGACTGTTCCTGCAGAGATGGAGGAGGCGGCAGAGATAGACGGATGTAATCCTTTGCAGACATTTTTCCTTGTGGTCTTTCCGGTTTTAAAGCCAACCGCAATAACCGTGGCAATTCTTAACGCAATGTGGGTTTGGAATGACTACCTTCTGCCTTACCTTGTTCTTGGTACTGACAACAAGACTGTTCCGGTTGCGATTCAGATTGCTATGCAGGGGGCTTACGGTGCTACCGATTACGGTGGATTCATGGCAATGCTTGTGGTTGCAATCATACCGATTATTGCTTTCTATATTTCTGCTCAGAAATATATTATAAAGGGTGTTATTTCCGGTGCGGTTAAGGGGTGAATTTTCTTGTGGGATTTTATGGATGTGATTGGCTATTGGACAATGTTGGGAAAAAGTGGATAATGGGGGGCGGCTGTTAGCAAAGCGGTGCCTGTTAGCAAAACAAGTGGCTGTCCGCAAGCCAGGCGCGTGTTAGCAAACCGGGCGTGTGTTAGCAAAGTGGTGGCTGTTAGCAAAGTGGTGCCTGTTAGCAAAGTGGTGCCTGTTAGCAAACCAAGCGCATGTTAGCAAAACAAGCGCATGTTAGCAAAACAAGCGTATGTTAGCAAACCAATCATGCCCCGTGCCCCATCCGCATCAAGGAGAGAATATGACAATAAAAGACATAGCAAAAGAATGTGGCTACGGAGTGGGAACCGTATCCCGCGCGCTCAACAACCATCCCGGCATCAGCGACAAAGCCAGACAAAAAATCTACTCCGTAGTGGACAAGTACGGCTTCGTCCTGAACCAGAACGCCAAAAAACTAAAGGAACACGCCCCCAGAACAATCGCGGTTCTGGTACAAGGTGCGCAAAGCATCCTCTTCAACTCCCTCCTGGAAATAATCCAAAACAAGCTCCAAAATCTTCCATATAATGCCAGCGTTTTTGTCCTCAACGAATACGACAACGGAACCCAGGCCGCCTGCAAAATCTACTACGAGCAAAAACCCGCAGGCATAATATTCCTCGGCGGAAACCCCGACTCAGGCAAAGAAGAATTCAATGCAATAAAAGTCCCCTGCGTACTAATAGCCAACAGCCCGGAAGACAAAGATGGCACTCAGACTAAAAACTTGTCCAGCGTAAGTACAGACGATGAAACAGCCTCCTATTTCTGCACCGAATACCTCATAAAAAATGGCCACAAAAAAATCTGCGTCATAGGCGGTGAACTCCAAAGCAGCTGCCTAAGCCGCAGGCGCTTCAATGGCTTCCTCCGCGCAATGAACGACTACGGCCTTCCCTTCACCAAAGAAAGCATGTACATACCGTCCATGTATTCCCTCCAGGGTGGCTTCGACGCCGCCTCAACCCTCATAAAAAAATGCCCGGACGCAAGTGCCGTATTCACAATGTCAGACGTAATGGCAATGGGAGCCTGCCGCAGCTTTGCGGACATGGGAATCAGCATCCCAAAAGACATAAGCATCACAGGATTCGATGGCCTCAGCGTAGCCTCCTACTCATGCCCCAGAATCACCACCATCCGCCAGGACTGCACAAGCCTAGCAAACGAAGGCCTCTTATCCCTCCTAAATTCCATCGAACACGGCCGAAAACCCTCCCACAAATTCGTCCCCTTCCAATTCATCGAAGGCGAAAGCGTAAAATCCCTAAAATAAATCCAAGTCTTTTTCTTCTTTCTCTTTTTGCGGCGCTTTCTTGGTAATACAAACGTTTTGTAAAAGAAGGCCTCATGCCCTGTGTGTGGGCTTTCCGCACTTCGCCGTCTTACGCGGCTCATCCCGTCCTGCGTCCGGGACTAAAGGTGCTCCAATCCCTGCCGTGCCTCAATCTGCAACTCCCTCGTCATCCACCACAAAAAAAAATGCAATCCCACCACCATCCCAAAACAAACCTGCCGCCAACGCACTCCAAAACACCCCTGTCATTGCCGTGCTCCGACACGGCAATCTTCGTAAGAAGAAAGCTGCCGTCCTGAACAACGTGCCCCCGTCATCCCAAAACAGAAACTTCCCTCGTGCATACGAAGTGCGGTCCCTGGAACCCGCAGCGCAGCCTCGAGCGGGGCTCCCGAAGGGCCGCGTAAAAAAAAAATCAAAAAAATCCAAAAAAAAAGAAAAATACCCTTGACACTTTTTCGCATAGGGTATATATTCATACTCACCGCAACGAAAGGCGCGGTTCTAAAAAAGATGTTTGACAACCAAGGGAAGGAAAGAAGACGAATTTAGGAAGGTTTCGTGCCAAAGGAACCACAAATCAAAGGCTGCGGACAATCTGTTCCGCGGCAACCAGCAATCCTAAGAGAA
>DFJV01000110.1 GCA_002373205.1 Treponema sp. UBA3662 | reverse complement strand
AACTTCTTGTTATGTGATTTTACTTCATTGCATCTGCTTTTTTTTGATGCTCTGCCATAATTGGATTCCAGTAATCGCGGTACTGTTTTTCATATTGTGTTTTATCTGCTGAAATACCAATCATAATAAACTTTGAAACAATATTTAAATTTGAATAATTACTTTCGGCCAATGTCTGAAGAACATTCAAATTATTAATGATTGCATAAGCCCTTTTATTTTTTGCTATTTCAATTAGGAATGAGTCATTTATTTTTGAAAAGAAATGTTGAGCTGCATACAAACTGTATGGTTCTGTTTGGTAGCAGATAAATTCGTTTTCCATTATTCTGTCAATTTTATAATTGCCTTCATTTATATAATAGCCCAGAAATTTTCCTATATTTATACAGTCACTTTTTAATGCAGCAAATTTAACCTGAACCTCTTTGCTTATTGACTCTCCGTCTGGAAAAATATGTGCAATGTTATTTTCTATATAACCAAAGCAGTCAAATGCGCTGCCTCCATTTTCCAATCCAAAGTTATAATATGAATATTCCAAATATGATTTTAACTGGTTGGAATTTTGCGGCTGAACAAACAAAGGAATTTCCTTGCTTAAATATCCGCCAAAGACCCATCCATATTCTGCCTCTTCGCTTTTCCACTCGTAACGTGGAATCAAAATCTCCACCCATGGGGCCGTAATGCCGTCAATTGTTTCTTCTTTTCCAATTGCAACAACTTTGACAGGAAGCCTGTGCGGAAGTCCACAAAGCCTGTTAGATTTTAGAGATGGATTATCCCTGACGCGTAATCCCTCCTCTGAATCAACATACATAGTGTCGATTACTTTGTCATTTTCATAAAAAAGACTTTTGTCCGCGAATGTTGAGGATACTAAAACTATTAAAGAAAATAATACACAAACTATTTTTTTCATTTTCACAACCTCTGCACGCCAGTGGTGCGTCCACATAACATAATTTCCCCCTATCCCGCTAAGTGCTTTTATGTGGTTGGGCTGCCGGGTAAAATTCATTGTGGGACTTATTGTTTCTTTAGTATATGATATTTTTTATGGAAACACCAGTGTTATGCTGCTTCTGCCTAAAATCCGGGGTGGCGGTGGGACTTTCGGCCAAGGCGGTAAGATTGTATTTTCCTCTGCGATGTGCTATAATTCCGGCGATTCACGCGGAGGAAAGATGACTGACGGATACATCCATTCTATAGAAAGCTTTGGTGCCGTAGACGGGCCTGGAATGCGCTACATTGTTTTTACGGCAGGTTGCCCGCTAAGATGCGCTTTTTGCCACAACCCGGACACTTGGAACATGGCGGAAGGCAAGAAGATGTCTCCGGAGGAAATACTGGAAGATGCCCTAAAGGACAGAGCCTACTGGGGTGCAAAAGGCGGAATTACCGTTTCTGGTGGAGAGCCTTTGATGCAGCTGGATTTTTTGCTTGACCTTTTTACCCTTGCAAAAAAAGAAGGCGTCAACACCTGCATAGACACGTCCGGCGGTCCCTTTACAAAAGAGGGGGAATGGTTCAAGAAGTTTCAGGAGCTTATGAAGGTTACGGACATACTCCTTATGGACATAAAGCACATTGACCCAGCCGAGCACGAAAAGCTTACCGGCCGCCCCAATGCAAACATAATAGAAATGTTCCGCTACCTGGACGAAATTAAAAAGCCCATCTGGATCCGCCACGTGCTTGTTCCCGGAATTAGCGACAATGACGAATACCTTGAACGCACCCGCGACTTTATCCGCACGCTCGGAAACGTAGAGCGCGTGGAAATTCTTCCCTACCATACGCTTGGAATTGCAAAGTACAAGGAACTTGGCATTCCCTACCGCCTGGAAGGGACCCCAATGCCAAGCCAAGAGCGCGTAGAAAATGCCCGCCGCATCCTGGAATGTAACAAATACGACGCCTGGCAAAAGTAATTGCATAAAGGGGGCTTAAAGCAGATTATCGGGTCTAGCCCGATAATGACACCCTTTCTGCCGGGAATGGAAGTGCTTTCGTGTTAGCATTCCATTTCTTCTAAAATTCACTAAAATTAATTTTTACGATTATTTTCTTATGCAAAAGAATCTGGAAATCATTTTAGGGCGCAACGGTGGTAGTGGAGCCCTAAACTGATTTCCATGTCTGCAATTATCAGTTAAAGAACATGCGTGCCTGTTCCACTTCTGCTTTGAATTTTTCGTCTATTACAGGAGGATGGTCTGTAAAGTAAAGGATTTGCTCCAGCTCTTCCTGTGTGTGTACGCCCCAGACCGGAACCACGTTTTCAAATTCGTTAAGGAAGCCAAAGGCAAGTGGAATGTTTGTGATGACTCCTCCGTTAAGAGGCTGCATTGCAATAAAGCCCACGTTTTTTTCTGCACACTCTTTTACAAAGTCCGCAACGATGTGGCTTGAAATCATATTGAATGGAAACTGAATCACTTCGTAGAGGCCGCTTTCCAAAGCCTGCTGGGCAATGTCCAGGTTGTCGGTGGCAATTCCCGTGTGGCGCACAAGGCCTTTTTCCTTGAATTTTTCCAGAGCAGAATAAAGTTCCCCGTTGTTCTTGGGGGAGGGCAGTGTCTTTGGGCTTTCCAAAGAGTAGAGGTCTATGTAGTCGCTTTCCAAGCTTTCAAGGCTTTCGTTAAGGTCTATGACTAGCTGTTCCGCAGAGAAGGCCTGGCTTTTTGTGGAAAGAATAACATTCTGCCTAATTCCGTGCAGTGCTGAACCAAGGCGCTTTTCGCATGTTACCTTGCTTCTGGAGATGTCAAAGAAATTTATTCCCGCATCGTATGCCTGGTGAACGATTGCGCATGCCTTTTCTTCTGCCTGCTGGCCAAAAGCTTCCATTTCCTTGCAGTCAAGACTCATGGCACCAAATGCAGTGCGGCTTACGAGAAGGTTTGTTTTTCCTAATGTAATAAATTCCATAAGTAACAGTACCTGTTGGCAAAAATAACCGCGGGGGTTTTAGGGGGTGGAGTGAAACGGAACCCCCTAGGAGAAGGGGTAGACCGCAACGGAGTGCGGGCGAGGGGTATTCGCAACAAGCGGTGCGAAGTTTCAAGCGAGGCTTTCCCCCCTGTATTCTACCCCAATTTTTTTAGCGGACTACCGGCTTGTAGTTTGCGATTGCGTTGTGGATAAAGCCGCGGAGCTCTGTGATTTTTACGCGCTCCTGCTTCATGCTGTCGCGGAAACGCAAAGTGACTGTGCCAAAGTCTGGGTTTGGAGAACCGTCTTCTTTTGTCTCGTGGATTGTTTCGTAGTCAACCGTGATGCAGTAAGGGGTTCCAACTTCGTCCTGGCGGCGGTAGCGCTTTCCTACAGTTCCGCTCTGGTCGTAGTCTGTAACAAAGTCTTCCTTGAGCATGGTGCGGATTTCCTGTGCCTTTTCTGCAAGTCCGTCCTTCTTCATAAGAGGAAGAACTGCAACCGTGATAGGGGCCAGGCGCGGGTGAAGGTGAAGAACCGTGCGGTAGTCTTCTTTTCCGTCTGTGCCAACATTCTGCTCTTCGTAGGCTTCGCAGAGGAAGGCAAGGAAGTTGCGGTTAAGACCGGCGGATGTTTCTATAACGTAGGGTGTGTAGCTCTTGTTGCCGTCTTCCTGATCAATGTAGTTCATGTCCTTGCCGCTAGTCTTTGTGTGCTGTGAAAGGTCAAAGTCTGTGCGGTTGTGGATGCCTTCAATTTCTTCAAAGCCAATGGGGAAGTTGTACTGGATGTCGTAAGCGTCCTTTGCGTAGTGGGCAAGCTTGTCGTGGTGGTGCCACTGCAGGTTTTTTTCTGCAATGCCGTACTTAAGGTAGAAGGCCCAGCGGTACTTGCGCCATTCTTCAAAGATGCCGTCGTCTGTTCCTGGCTTGCAGAAGTATTCCATTTCCATCTGCTCAAATTCGCATGTGCGGAAGATAAAGTTCTTAAAGATGATTTCGTTGCGGAAGGACTTTCCAACCTGTGCAACTCCGAACGGAATCTTCATGCGGTTTGACTGGACGATGTTCTTAAAGTCTGTAAAGATACCCTGGCATGTTTCCGGGCGAAGGTAGATAAGGTGTGAGTCGTCTGCAACCGGTCCCTGGTATGTCTTGAACATAAGGTTGAATTCGCGTACGGCTGTGTACATGCGGTTCTTGCTGCCGCAGGTTGGGCAGTTGATGTTTGCGTCTATAAAAGCCTTCATTTCTTCGTGGCTCATTGTGTCTACAGGCTTTCCGGGGTTTGTTTCCGGGTGTGAAGAAACAAAATCTTCTATTAACTGGTCTGCGCGGAACCTTGCCTTGCATTCTGTACAGTCAATCATTGGGTCTGAAAAGTGGGCAACGTGGCCTGAAGCTTCCCATGTCTTGTGGTGCTGGAAAATTGCGCTGTCAAGACCAACAACGTCGTCGCGCAGCTGGGTCATGTAGTGCCACCATTCGTTCTGTATGTTGCGCTTAAAGTCTACACCGAGCGGACCGTAATCCCAAGCGCCGGCCTGTCCGCCGTAAATCTCTGAGGCCTGGTAAACAAAGCCGCGTCTCTTGCAAAGACTAATAATCTTGTCCAATGTGCATGAATGGTCAACCTTTTTTTCTGCCATAAATAAAAACTCCTTTGCCGGCACCGGATTGTACCGGGCATTGTATTGAAGTACCATCTTAGCATAAAAACCGACTCGGGGCAAGGCATGGACGAACGACCGTCACCAGTGAGCGAACGACCGTCACCAGTGAGCGGACGACCGTTACACTGAACGGAGAACCGTCACCCTGAGCTGCTACGCCACATTCGCACGCACTTGCTACGAATGTGGACTCAGGGTCTGTCCCGCAAAAAAATACCTGTTTTCAAAACACTCCTGCATCTGATACCCAAGGGGGGGAAGTCTCCCCCTCGGCTTCAAAGGCAAGTCGCTCCACAAATGCCAAAAGCGGCAAGCACACAAATCCGTTAACCGTCACCCTGAACATGTTTCAGAAGCTGTACCGCTACGGCATGCCTGTTCTAAAAACAAGCCGCTTCCGTCATTTGTTCCGCTTTGTTGCCTTTTCCGCTACCCCCCTCTGCGGGCTCACACGCCGCCCGCAACGCCCGCTTAAATTGATTTGTGTTACCATAAAAAATCCCGCGAGTTTCCGGAGGAAACTCGGAGAGCAAGCGCAGCTTGCGACCAACGCCCCCAAAATTGATTAATGCTAGCAATAAAAATTGCGAGTTACGAAGTAACTCGGTAGCTCGCAAAGCGAGCGACCAACGCCCGCTATAATTGGTGAGTGTTAACAGACAATTCCGCGAGTAACCGCCAACATAATACCGTTCGCTGAGCCCGTCGAAGCGACAATTTTTTCCATTTTCTATCATAAAATGAAAGCCATACCTGCTAAAATAAATGTAAAACAGCCATAAAACTCCATTTTACACATTGCAAAAGCGGGTGTACAATGGAAATAACATTAATTTGCACAAGGAGCCCGTATGACAAGATCTGAACTGGAAGAAGACATAAGCATTGGCGACACCGTAAAAATAACAACAAAAAGCGGTGAATTCACAGGCCGCGTGGAAGAGTTTGGAGAAAGCGCGGTAAAGCTTACCAACCCGGAGAACGGAAAGCCCAAGCGCATAGCCTACGACTTTATTATGGAATACGACACGGACATTGCTCCTGGCTCGGACGTAATTAGCATTGGTGTAGACCCAGACTCCAAACTGGTCGCAATTCCCGGCACAAAGTACAGGATGGGGCAAACCCAGGTTACGCAGAGGCTCTACAAAAAAGTTATGGGTGAAAACCCGAGCTACTTCCAGCTTTCAAATGATGAACTTGATGAAGATGAGCGCGAAGCCCTTGAAGAAGAAGGCAACACTGCCAACAACCCGGTTGAACGCGTAAGCTGGTACGATGCGGTTTACTTTTGCAACAAGCTTAGTATGAAGGAAGGTCTTACCCCTGCATATTCGGTTGACGGAGAGACAGATCCCGAATACTGGGGCTATACACCACACAAGAGAGAAAGTATTGACTCCGAGGTTGAATGTAACTTTAGCGCAAGCGGCTACAGGCTTCCCACAAACGATGAATGGGAGCGTGCTGCAAAGGGTGGCGAGGACTACACCTATTCAGGAAGCGAAGACTTGGACGAGGTGGGCTGGTATAAAGACAATAGCAATTACGTAACGCATCCTGTGGCACAGAAGATGGCAAACGGTTATGGTCTCTACGACATGAGCGGCAACGTATTGGAGTGGGTGTGGGGGTCGGCCCCGATCAGCCCCGCTTTCCGCTATTTTCGCGGCGGCTACTACAACGACGTTGCCAGCTTCTGCGTGGTTTTCTTCCGCCGCGACTTCTTCGCGAACTGCCAGGACTGCAACTTTGGTTTCCGGCTCCTGCGCCCCCAGGACTAGCAAGAACAGGGAAGGACTTGTTTTAGGAAAAATTTTTTGATAAAGGAGGCTGGACGTGGCATTGCTCACGCAGTTCATGACATTCTTTGTTAGTCCCTTCAGTGAGCCTGCAAGTCATGCGGAGCTTAATAATTTCTTAAGAGAACCCGCTACTACCAGAGCATGATAGACGCGGACAGCTTTGCAAAGGGGCAGGATTATTCGGAGCTTAAGGCAAGCTACATAGTATTCATCTGCAAGAGCGACCCCTTCCGTGATGCAAACGGCAAGAGGCCCGGACTTCCCCGCTACACCCTGACCACAAAGTGCCAGGAGATAGCAGGCCTAAATTTCGATGACAAAATTATGAAAGTGATTTATAATGCAAGTGGATACGAAAAGGAAAAAGACGCAAGGGTGCGTGATTTCCTTCACTTCGTATATACAAACGACCCAAAAGAAGATGATTTTTCTGTCCGCCTTACGCAGCGGGTCGAGAAACTAAAGCAGAACGAGCAATTCCGGGAGGTTTACGCCGCAATGGATTTACGCGAAATGGACATACGCAGGGAAGCCTTGGCAGAAGGTATGCAGCAGGGATTATCCAAAGGTAAGATTCAAGGAGCTATAGATTCCGCAGTGATTGCCGTAAGGGAATTCAATATTGCCCCTCAGCTTGCCGCCCAGAAAATGAACGTACCTCTGGACAAAGTAATGGAAAAGCTTGGCCGGCCATATAATTCTCCCCAAGCAAACTGCCAGCCAGTTTAAGATTTACGCCGCAATGGAGCAAGTCTTTGTGCTAGCAGAAAGACTGATTGTTTAATATAATGCTTAAAATAAACATTATGAATGAGATTGAGGTGAAAAGTGACCAAAGACAGTTTTGAATTCATCATTTATATGCTCCATGCCTGTGCAGAAAAGTGGTCGCTTTTTCCTTCTGCCGTTTACAAGAAACTCAAAGCCTCTGGCTGCATAGATCAACTCCTCATTCCGTATTATGACGCACTCCATACGCAAGGTACAAGCTACATTGTTGGAGATATAGAAGACTATCTTTCCGCAAGGGGAATCAGCCTATGACCGTTTATCATGGTTCTACGGAAATTATTGTCAGGGAAAACCGCCAGC
>DFJV01000013.1 GCA_002373205.1 Treponema sp. UBA3662 | reverse complement strand
ATGGTAAGGCAGCAGCAGCACTTCCTCTTTAACGACAACTTTAGCGCATCGGAGTTTGGTTTTGTTCCAGACTTCTTGCAGCTTGCCTGCGGTTTTGGAATAGATGCAATCAATGCCAACGAAGACAAGCAGTGGTTCAAAAAGGCTTTTGCAAAGGGGCCTCACCTTGTTTTGCTTAACATTAATATGGAAGAAAACGTTTTGCCATTCGTAAAGGCCGGTTCTGCAAACATTGACGCGCTTAGGGATTAGGATGAAGTTCAGAAATTCCTGCATCCGTGTAGTGGCTTTAGGATTTTCTTTTCTCATCGCTTCTTGCATCTCCTCTTGCACAAGTAATCCGGCAAATTCTTCTGGAGGGAATGTTTCCGTAACCAATGCGGAACTTGCAAACTCTCCGGGGACAAGTGCATCTTCTGCTTCTGAAAGGTCGGGGTCCAATGCTTCTGCATCATCGGCTTCTGCTTCCGCTGCATCCGCTTCTGCTGATGCACATTCTACAGAAGTGGCAGTGGCGGAAGAGAAAAAGCCCGCTGAACCAAAGCGCACCTTTCCCAACCCCGCGCCAATAAATGTTGAGCCGCCTCCTTCTTCCGGGAACAATTTGTTTGCAGGCAACACATATTCAACCAGAAACTTGAAGGTGGAATTTGTTGATGCAAAAAAACTTACCGCTTCTTTTTACAGTTCACAGGATGAATGCTGGTCAAAGGAATTTTCTGCAAGTTATTCGTTTAACACCGCAAAGTCAAAGCTTTACGTAAGGATAGATAGCGTTTATGAGGACGGGGAAAAGCTAAGCTCTGCAAAAGACCTTTACCACTACCTCTGGCCAAAGGTAAGGAAGAAGTGCAAGAAATACCTTAGCGCAACCAATTTTAATTCTGCTTCAAAAAAGAGCTTTAACCGCTATGCCATGGAAAACTTGGACAACTCTTCCCGCGCCCGTTTTGAAAAGCTTCTTACCTTTACATACAAATTCTTGGACAAGGGCAATAAGCTTGAACTTACTTCTTCGCTTGAACCACAGCTTTCCGAGGTTGCAAAGGGACAGCTTATTGGCATGGACAAAAGCGGCAGAATTCAGCTTGCATTTTCCAACCTTACCGTTCAGATTCTGTGCCTTGGGGACAAGTCAAGTTCAAAAGAAGCAAAAGATGCAAAAGAGGCAAAAGAGGCAAGTGCTCAGGATACGGATTCCCAGGAAGACAGCTTTTACATAGGCAACTGTGAATTCAACAACCAAGAAAATAAAGTGTCTGCAAGAATGTTCCGCATATTCCAAAGCAAAGACAAGGGCAAGACAGTCTACGAGTCAATGCAGGAGGCTGGACTTTTTGAAGCCACATATTCTGTAAAGACGAGTGTGAACACGTTTGCGCAAAAGCAGCACTTTAGCGTTTACGACGGCATCTATAATTTTAAGGTAGTCTCTATGCCGGAAGCTTCACCTGCCCTTGAAAAGATAGAGATTCCTGTATACCTGCACGTGGACAAGTACGTGTTAAAAAAAGAACAGAATTCCGATTCCGAAAAGTAACCACTTTGCCGGGATGGGGTTTTATAAATGGAGGTTTTTTTATGAAAACAAGTTTGCTCACCGCAGCTGCGGCAGCTTTAGTTTTAGGCATTACGGCAGTTTCTTGCGCAAGTACCGGTGGAAAGTCATCTGCCACATCAATTTCTTCTGGAAGCGACATGTTCGCAGGTCGCACATTTACTTCCAAGGGGCAGAAACTGGAATTTGGCAAGGACAAGACAATAACAAGCTACGTCTTTGTTGCAGACAAGAACACGTGGGTAAAGGAATCAAAGTCAACATATACAATTGATGCAAAGGCAAAGACCTTAAGCTCAAGAATGACAACCCTCTATGTTGGCGGTGCAGAATTCAAGAACGTGGACGAAGTTATGACCGCTTATTTCCCAAGCGTAGAAGCTGAATTCAAAAAGCAGGCTGCCACTATAAAAATAGACAAGACATCACAGAACAATCTTCTTGCAATTTCCAAGCAGCAGATTAAGGATCTTTATTCACTTTCCTTTAACCACGATGACAACTTTACATACAACTTTTCTAAGAACGGAAAGACTCTTACCCTTAAGCAGGTTATGAACAAGGATCTTAGCTATATAGCAATGAACCAGTACCGCGGACAGGATCAGACTGGAAAGTACCAGCTTGTTCTTGCAAATTACATAGCAAACATTGCTGTTGTAGACCCAAAGACAAACATGATTGCAGAGGGCGGCTCTTACCAGGGCAACTGCGTAATTGACGACAAGGCAAAGACTTTTTCAACAGACCTTTACCGCATAACTGTAAAGATGGACAAGAATGGCAAGCCTCTTTCCGAGACTGTTACAAAGGCAGGCAAGCTTAGCGCAACCTATGAGCTTACAGGTTTTGTTCCCAACGAAGAAGCCCAGAAGCAGGGGTTTGATGTTTACAACGGAACCTATGTTCTTACAATCAAGCAGGCACCAAAAGGATTTGAGGGTGTAAAGACACTCTACATTCCATGCGCCTTCCAGTCATATTCCGTTGACTATACCCGCGAATAGAATTTAGGGAAACGCTGATTAATCCAGAACAATGTCATTATCGGGCTCGCTGGAAACTTCGTTGCGAAAGACCCGATAATCTATTTGTTTGCATTATTGATATTTATGGATTGCCGGGTCGAGCCCGGCAATGACACGATGCTATTAATCAGTGGTTTCCTAGAAATTATTAATTTAGAAATTAAGGGGGAATGGCTTAAGTTTAGGCCGTGCCCCCTTTTTAACAGGCAAAAAATCTTCCTTGGGGTATACCGCACGTATTTACTTTGGTGTATGTGCGCATTTTAATTTCCTGTTCCGCGGCACAGCGGTTTTAACAGACTGATTTCCTTGCAACATTCCTTTTTGATGTGCAGTCATCCTGCTTTTTATGAATCCGTCGATAGAAAAAAAAATCCTCCTGTGCTATAATAATCCTCATGAAAGAAAGATTTCTGCCCATCGGCATTCAGGATTTTGAAAAACTCAGGGAAAACGGCTGCATTTATGTGGATAAGACCGCGTTTATCTACCAGCTGGCCAAAGTTCAGTCTCCGTATTTTTTAAGCCGCCCGCGCCGCTTTGGAAAAAGCCTCCTTCTTTCCACAATGGAATATTATTTTCTTGGCAAAAAAGATTTGTTCACTGGACTTGCCATAGCCGATTTGGAAAAGGAGTGGACTGAATATCCTGTTTTGAAAATCAGCTTTGGTGCGGACAACTATCCTGATTTGGAATGCCTAAAATCCGCCGAAAACTTAATCCTTTCAAAATATGAGAAAATCTACAATATAAAAGTAGAAGACAAACGCTCTGCCCCAAGGCTGAACAATTTAATCACAGCCGCCTACGAGCAAACTGGCAAGCAGGTTGTCATCTTAATTGACGAATACGACAAGCCCATTCTGGATGCGCTTTACACTGAGTACGAAGAAAAGAACCGGCAGGAACTCCGCTCTTTCTACAGCCCCCTAAAAGACTGCGACAAGTACATCCGCTTTTTGTTCATCACCGGAATCACAAAGGTGAGCCACGTGAACATTTTCTCTGGGCTAAATCAGCTTGACGACATAAGCATGACCGAGGACTACTCCCAAATCTGTGGAATCTCGGAGACGGAGCTTGAAAAATATTTTGAACCGGAGATAAAAGCACTTTCGGAAAGGCGGAAACTGACCGTGCAGCAGGCAAAGGAAAAACTTGCAAAGATGTATGACGGCTATCATTTTGTCCCGGATTCGGAAGGCTTGTACAATCCGTTCTGCTTGCTCAAATGCTTTAGGGACAAAAAATTCGGCTCCTACTGGTTTGAAAGCGGAACCCCGTCCTTTTTAGTAAAGACCTTGCAGAACCAGCCCCTTTCGCTTTCAAATTTGGTAAACGGCAGGAAAGCAAAGGAAGACCATTTCAAGAACTACGACCCTGACTCAAAGAACATGCTCCCGGTAATCTACCAGAGCGGCTACCTCACGATAAAGGGTTTTGACGAAGAAAGCGGATATTACACCCTTGATTTCCCCAACAAAGAAATTCAGGAGGGATTCATTGAGGTGGTGCTGAGCAAATTCGTGTCCGTGCCAGACGATGATTTGGGGCTTGCAATAGAAAATCTCCGTGACGCACTTGAAGAAAGAAACATAGACAAGGCCCTTTCCGTAATCCAGTCGGCGATTGCTGATTTACCAACAATCGTAAAAAAGGACATGTGCGAGAACTACTACGAGTCTGTAACGCATTTAATCTTCCGTCTTACAGGCTGTCGCGTTGTCTCCGAGCTGCAGTCGGTTGCGGGAAGAAGCGATGTGGTTGCCGCAACAAAAGATTCCGTATTCATCTTTGAGCTAAAGATGGACAGGGGAAGGCCTTTTGAAGATGTTGCCAATGAGGGACTTTTACAGATTGACGCAAACGGATATTCGGACAGATTCAAGGTGAGCGGAAAAGAAATGTTCAAGACCGCCCTTGTTTTTTCAAGCGAGGGAAAGGGGCTTCTTGGCTGGAAGGTAAATTCCTAGCCAGCGCAGAAGGGGAATGTCCTTTCCCCCTACATGCGCCTTTCCATGCTTCTTCTACTCAATCTTGCGCACACCGTCGCCACTTTCGCAGGCAAAGAACCCCGCCTTGTAGCCTATGGCAGCAGAATATTCCTTTTGAACATTTTCCACAAAGTCTTCAATGCAGTCCTTGTGAACAAGTGCAATTGCACATCCGCCAAAACCAGCGCCAGTCATTCTAGCCCCAAGGCAACCCTTCTGCTTTTGAGCGCAATGGGCAAGCGTGTCAAGCTCTATGCCAGTAACCTCGTAGTCCTTGCAAAGCGACTCGTGGCTTTGGTTCAAGAGGACTCCAAGCTTTTCAAGATTGCCGTCCTTTAACGCTGCAACGGCATCCTTAACCCTCTGGTTTTCAGATACGCAGTGCCTTACCCTCTTTTGCAAAGTTTCGCCGCCAACAAGAGCCTTGTTCTTTTCCCATTCATCAGAAGAAAGCTCGCAAAGGGCAGAAAGTTTTACCCCGCCGTCCTGCAGGAGCTTAAGAGCCGCCTCACATTCGCTCCTTCTTTCATTATACTTACTGTCCGCCAGACGACGCTGCTTGTTCGTGTTCATAACCACAAAGCGGTAGTCCCCAAGTTCAAGAGGTGCATATTCGTATTTTAGAGTATTGCAGTCAAGTGCAACCGCCGTGTTTTTCTTGCCAACGGAAATGATGAACTGGTCCATTATTCCGCAGTTAACATTCATAAAATTGTGCTCGCTCATCTGCCCAAGCTTTGCAATCTCCACACGGTCAATGTTAAAGCCAAAGGCATCGCTAACAGCATAAGCAAAACCGCATTCAAGCGCAGAAGAAGAAGAAATGCCGCCCCCAGCCGGAATGTTGCTTACCATAAGAATCTCAAAGCCCCGGTCAAACTTATAGCCCTTTTCCTTTAGCTGGGAAAGAATGCCGTTAAGGTAGTTTGCGTAATCATTCTTCTTGTCAAAGGCAAAATTGTCTTCCGTGCTGAATTCATAGCGTCCCGGAAAGCGCAGGTCGTTGTAGACAATCTTTGAATCCTTTCGTTTCCTTAGCGCAACGTAAAGGTAGCGGTTGATTGCCGCCGGAAAAACAAGCCCACCGTTGTAGTCAATGTGCTCGCCAATAATGTTTATCCTTGCAGGCGATGAATAAAGCAAAACGTCATCCGCATTGCCCCCATAGGTCTTTACAAAGTCGGAGCGAAGGTTTGCCACGTCATAAGTCTGAGCCGTCAATGAATTCATAATTTCTCCTGTAAAAGCGCAATTTAAATCAACACGTGTTTGTTACATGATAAGACAGATTGCCCATAAAGTCAAACGGAATTTTGCGCCAAAAGGGTGCATTTATTTCTGTTTTTGGTGGATTTTTTCTTTTTGGACGGTGCTTTTTCCGGCTCTACCATTTTACTTTTTGGCTAACTCGACCGCCAGCCCCTTTGCGTCACCGCCGTTCCGCCCTTCGCCTATTCGGCTCATACCGCTGGCGCGGTACTAAAGGGGCTCCATGGCGGCGTACGACCCAAAAAAATCCGCACGCTGCTAACTCGCCCTCCATGGCTAGGTATTTGTTGGCAAGGAAGCGGTAGGCTGGGGGAGGCATTTTCTCTTTGGAGAATGGTGGGCTTCGTAGGAGAATAAAAAAAACTGTCATGCCGAACTTGTTTCGGCATCTGTTTACAAAATATTTGCTTCTGTACAAGATACCGTAAATGCTATATTGTATGCAAAAGGGGAGTTAAAAATGGATTGCGATTCAACCGAAGAAGAGCCTGTTGATTATACGGCTTTTGAAGAAAAGCTGTTTGAAGAAGTTAGAAACGGCAAAGACTACCAGCATTTTTTAAACCTAAGTTCCCAGCTGGATTGCATGCTAATTCGTAGCTTTTTAGCATCAATGCAAATTCCAACTTATGTTGAAGGTGGAAACCTGAATAAAATTTATGGCGGAACTTCAACTGCCGTAACAACCGTATTTAAAATGAAGTTGTATATCCTTGTAGAAGACTATGACGAAGCCCTTGAAGTTGTTAAGGATTACATAAAGAATAAGGAAAAATCCCTTTCAGAAAAATCAGGAAGCGATAAATATTTAAAAGTCCTGGAACTTATGGCGGCTCCTTACAACATTTCCGCATCCCAAGAAATGTTGGGAATTACAATCTTTGCCAAGAAAACAAAAGATGAAAAACCCGAGGGTATTTTACAAATTCTAAAAAAGTTCTTTACCAAAAATTTTGCAATGTGTTTGCTGGCCATTTGCTGCATGTGTTTCTTTTCGTGTACAAAAAAACAAATCCCGTTCAACCAAGAACAGTGGCTAAAAGAAAAGAACCGCTACTGCATGACGGATTCGCTTATAGAAAAACTTAACAAAGAAAAACCAAACAGGCAGCAAATATTTAATTTGCTTGGAAAGCCTAAGCTGGAAGGAAGAATTGCTGATAATGAAGTTGATTACTTTTTAAAATCAGAAGACTTTTTTACTGTTTGGGTCTTTGCAGTTAATTTTGATGATGGTGGAAATTTTGAATCTGCAAAAGTTCTGTGCGAAGATTAGCCTTGGAGAAAAACATGAAGTTTTCTGTAGATAATTTTGAAGACGCTCCTTTTGAAAACTATGATTTGGACTTGCGGCAAAAAGAAGTGGGTGGCGGGCAAATTTCAATTGAGCAAATAGACAGCATTAGGAATTTTCCGGATGCAAAGTCAATTGCTATTTCTGGTTTGCAAGATGATACGCTTGCTCATTTTGTTGAACATTATGCCAGCCAGTTTGAAGTTATTTCTTTTTGGAAGAATAAAAAACTGACCAATCTTGACGCTCTTGAAAAATTGCAATCAGTTGAATTTTTAATTTTCTTTTACAATACAAAAGTTCAGAAGCTGTGGAATATGGAGAATAACAAAAAGCTAAAAGGCCTTTGCATTTATAACTTTTCCAAATTGCATAATATAGACGGTATTGAAAAGTGCCAGAGCCTAAAGTATTTTGCCTTTGGGTGCGAGGCTGGCAATGCAGATAAAAATATTTATTTGGAAAGCTTTAAAAAATTAAAAGAAACACATATAGAATATTTTGGCTGGTGGGCTTCTTTGCTTGATGGTGATTATAAAGTATTGGGCGAAACCTCTATTAAGAATCTTGACCTGAACCCCCGCCAATTTACAATGGAAGAGTTGGCGGACTTGCTTGCCTGCTTCCCAGATTCCTTAAAAGGAAAAGCAACCCTTCCTTATACAACCGGTTCAATACTAGACAATGGAAGTGAAAGCCTTTATATTTTTCCTTGCAAGGGAATTAAGACCTTTGTAAAGGGCAAAGATGACGAGCGCTTTAAAAAGTATCTGGAAAAATTTAGTCAGATGGTTATTGAAAAACGAAGGAAAATAAAATGTCAGATTTAGGTCGCATCGTATTTTTTTTAATAGCCCTTTATTTTCTTGTTAGGTTTGTTGGAATTCCGCTTATTAATTTAATTGCAAATATTGTTAAGCTTGCAAGGCTAAAAAAGCAAGTCGCAAAATTTGGCAAGGAAATAATTCCTATTGAAAGGGAATCGAATATAAAAATTTCATTTATATTAATATATGCGATTTTTGCTATCCTGTTGATTGTAATTGGAATAATTGTTAAAAATGATTTGCTGTATTTTGGCTTTTGTGTTTTTTTACCAAGAATTTCTGAACTTATATTGGCCAGAAAATTTACAAAGTTTAACGGCATCTATGAAAACGGAATTGTGTTTGGTTCCTTTCTTGAATGGAAAGATATTTTTTCCTGGAAGAAAATTGATGACAATAAAATTTCTATTCTAAAGCAGGACGGCCTTAGGTTTGATTTGGAAACAAAGGAAAAGACAAATTCTGCGATTGAATATTTTGTTCAAAAAGGCATTTCGGAAGAAGATGTGCCTTGATTCCTAGTGGCTTGGCCGTTGGCACATTGCGCCAAGCTGGGCAAATGACGCTGGTGTTGGAAAGCGTCATTTGTGTTAGCACGTGGCGCGTGTGTTAGCAGCCTGCACTAAGATTAGCACATTGCGCCAAGAAGGTCTTTCTTTGCTTCAAGGGCAGCTTCTCCTGCTGCATCTGCTAAGTCGTCTATGGTAAGAGTGCCGTCCTTTTCCTTTTGCAGACAGGTCTCTGACTTTTTCCAGGCGCACAAAATTCCTCGGGAAGAGTTAACCGTTCCGCCAGCATTTTTAAGAAGTGTAGCCGCAAGCCTTGCACCGCCTCCCTGAGCACCGTAGCCCGGAATAAGGAAGAAGATTTCAGGATGCCTTGCCCTGAGTTCTGCCGCATTGTCCTCGTTTGTGCAGCCAACAACCGCACCCACTGGACTGCAAGTTTGGGATGCAAATTCATCTGTTGCCTTAAATTCTTTTTCCAGCCTGTTAAGCTCGCATCCTACTCTGTCCAGCAAAAGACCGCCTGATTTAAGTTCCTGTCCTTCAAGGTCCGTCATGCCGGGGTTGCTTGTCCTAAAAAGTACGAATATGCCCTTGCCCTTGGAATTGCACCAGGCAGTAAAGGGTTTTAAGGTTTCAAAGCCCATGTAGGGGTTAACGGTTATAATGTCTGTTTCAAAGTCGCCGGAAAAATGACCCTTTGCATAGGCATCTGCAGAAGCCGCAATGTCTCCGCGCTTAATGTCGCTTATGGCAATAAAGCCAGCCTTTTTTACTTGGCGGAGGGTTTCTGCGTAAACCTTAAGCCCTTCAAGCCCCATGGCTTCGTAGTAGGCAATCTGAATCTTAAAGCAGCAAGCAGAACCTGCACTCTTTACCCTGCTGATTATTTCCTTATTATAGGCAAGAACCGCCTGTGCCGCAGAGCCAAATTCCTTGGCCGCACACTGGGGAATATAAGACGGATCTGTGTCCAGTCCCACGCAAAGCGGACCAAGTTTTGCCGCCGCTTCCTGTAAAATCTGCATATTGTGTTTCATAGCTGCGATTATAGCATAGCGTTGCCAGTTAGAAAATAGGACAGCTTCAAAAGTTACTCTTCCAGATTCTGAGTCAAGCTCATAATGACCAGTTAATTGATGTTGCTTGTTCTAGTCTTTAGGACGGTGCTTTTATGGACGAAGTCCTAATTGCTCTACCAAATGCTTCTTGGCTAACTCGACCGGATATGCCTCTGCGCCACCGCCGTTTCGCCCTTCCCTAACGGTCATCCCGCTTGCGCGGGACTAAAGGGGCTCCATGGCGGCGTAGGTTGCTGGGTGGCTACTGCTCACGGACGCAATTTTCTAATGCCGGTGTAGGTTGCTTTTTATTTCATCAGGTCGGCTCTTTTTTGGTGTTCGGCAATTATAGGGCCCCAGTAGGAGTTGAATTGGTCGCTGTCATAATAGACGTCAATTCCTGCTTCTATATATTTTCTTTCCAGATCCGTTGGAATTGTGTAGTTTTCATCATCATAACTGCTGTTGGGGTATATGGAACCCCAATAGTCGTCAAGGTATGCCCCTTTTGACTTTAATATGGAAGCGTCCCTCATGGTCTTTATTTCATGATGGGCTACCCCGTCGACTGGTTTTGGGTCGAACATAGAGCTTCCGCTGTTTCCTGTGTTTGCCTCGCTCCACCAGACATCGGTTATGGCTGTTAGGGTTACAGTTCTTGTCCTTTCTGCTCCGTTGTCTTTGTTTTTTGCGGAAACGGAAAAAGTATTTTTGTCCAAGGCCTTCCATGTGCCGTACCACTTTGAGCCGTCGCTCCAACTGCTGTCTTTTTTGTTGTAGCCGGGGTCTTCCGGTGACGGATGAATCTCTGAAAAGCTTCCGTCCTTGTAAAAGTGCATAAAGCCTATCCATTCGCTGTATTTGTCGTAAAAGCCCCAGGACATAAAGCTTGTAAGGTAGTCGGACAGTTCTTTTGCGTTTCTTGGCTCAATGAATTTTGGCTTTTCTTCTGCCAGGTATCCTCCAAAGACCCAGCCGAATTCTGGCTTCTTGCCCTTCCATTCGTAGCGGGGGATAAGGATTTCCACCCAGGGGGCTGTAATGCCGTCTATGGTAGCCTCTTTTCCTATTGCAATGATTTTTACCGGGAGGCGGTAGCTAAGGCCACAAATCTTGTTGGAACCAAGGTTTGGCTTGTCCCTTACGCGAAGTCCGTCTTCTGCGGTGACATACATTTTAGGGATGACTTTTTTGCCCTTAAAGAAGCGGCTTGTGTCCGCAGCAGCAAATGAAAGCGTGCAGAAGAGTATTATAGAAAGCAAAAAGATTTTTTTCATATCTTTAAGCTATTGGCATGAAGGAAATTTGTCAAGGATGTTGGGGAATAAAAGCGCAGGGCTGCTTGTTATGCAGTCGTAATGGAAATTTTAAGAATCTCTGTGCCGTTGCAGAATATTATTGCGACTTTTTTACCGGTTGTCGCAGAGCTGTCTGTAAAGTAGGGGTAAGATGTTTCGTATACCGTTCCAGGGCCTCCGCTTAAAGGTGTATACGTAAATTTGTAAGTGCATACGCTTGGAAGTGAAATAATTTGTTCATCGAGACTGTCTTCAAAGTAAACAATCTTGCCACCACCCATTGCAACTGTTTCAAACTCGATCTTTCTTAGTTTGACACTTGCGTTTTGCTCCTGTCCGCCTAAAACGGTAATTTCGTCACCAATTCCGACAACTCCTTGTCCTGGTCCGGGTGCGACAAGACCACAGGCAACCCTTACTTTTGCACCTGCGGGAATTTTATCAAATGTTACGGATAATACTTTATCTTCGTCATCTTGGGTTACGGGAATCGTTTTTTTTGCTTCGTAATCGCCCGTAATAAAGACGTTAATAAGATATAAGTCTGTAGCTGTGCGTGCGGCAGAAAGGCCTGCGCGAGAAAAGTCTTCCCTTGAAGGCAGGGCAATGCAGATGCAGCCGTCGTCATTTCCCGCTGAGCAGGAAGCAAGGGCGAATACAGATGCAAAAAACACCGTTGCGGATACAAAAAAATATTTAAGCATTCTAAAAGCACAAGCAGTTAAGTTACTTTTCAAAAGCATGCTCCTTTGGTTTTGAATTCCTTCTATAAAATAACTATAACATACGCTTCTGAAAAAAAACAAGGCCATCCCGCAAGGGGCAGCAATAAGGAAGAGTTTGCTCCAGAAAAGAAAAGGAATTTAGGCTGGTACAGACCCTGAATCTAGTTCAGGGTGACGTCTCTGCGTCAGGGTGACGGCCGCTCCCTGAGCTTAGTCGAAGGGAGGTGTGTGCAATGGGGGGCGCTTCGACAGGCGCAGTGTCCGTGGAAACTTTTTCCCCCTTTGAGTGGATAAATTTTATATTTCTATGGTGTTAAGAAGATTTTTTAGGGAAGAAAGTTCTTCCGGCGTAAGGGTTATGCCTTTGCCCATCTTTACGTGGTCGGGCGACCATGACCTAAGGTCGTACTTTGCGTCCCTGCCGCCCCAAGAAACGTAGTTCAGCTCAAGTTTCCATCCGCCCTTGCTTTCAGAAATGGATCCGCAACTTTTTTTGATTTCAAAGCTAAAATCATCTGCCATAGAAGCTCCTTTAATAGAAAATTCAAGATTTTGCATGTTTAAGGGCAAAGTTACCTCGAAAACTTAAGATTTTGGAGATTTACTTAACAGGACTTAAACATAAACATCTTTTTGTGTTTGATTTGCATTGAGATTTTCGACAATTTACCCCTTATTTTTAAGAATTTTGGGCAAATCGCACACATTTTTATCTTTGTTCTTGCGATAATCAGAAAAGTGTAGTATTCTTTAATAAATATTCCGATAAAAATTTATAAGGTAAAATCTGGAGGAAAAATGAATAGAACTAAACGTGCAGCGTTTGCGGTTCTTGCATCGGTTGCGTTCGTTTTTGCAGGTTGTAAATCAACCGAGAAAGAAGACGCTAATCAGATAACTGCGACAACTGCAACAAAGAGCACATCAACAACTTCTAAGACAACAACCACTACAGATTCTTCTAAGACAACGAAGAATTCAACCAAAAAGTCTGCTACGACTACTACTACAAAGAGCAGTTCAAGCAGTTCAAACAAGTCCGGCACGTCAAATGCTGGTGACGGCAGCTCAACAAAGACTACCACAACCACCACTACGACAACCACAAAGAAGACTCTCTCTCCCGATGAATGGCCAGAGAACAACAAGAAGCTTCTTGCCCAGGTAGAAAAGTCACGCCAGCAGGCAATTTCTTCTGGTGCGGAAACATCTTCTCCGTTGGCATTCAAGACCGCAGAAGAGGAATACAAGGCAGAAAAGGCTGCTGTTGCAAAGGGAGAAAAGGTAGACCTTTCACAGGCTCTTAACGACCTTGATGCCCGCTACAAGGGTCTTGCAGCCCTCGCAGAAGCAAAGCAGAAGAAAGCCCGCATTGACTCTCTTGACGTTTCATCATCAGACAAAAAGAGTTACGATGAAGGTGCCGCTCTTGTAGATGAACTTTCTTCTTCTAAGGCTGCCGTTTATTCCGGTGAAGACTTCTATAAGAAGGCAAAGACTGCAAACGAAGACTTTGACAAGGTTCTTGCCGCAGCAGGTCTTAGCTCATCAACAAAGGTTGACCCGGCTACTTATCCTGCAAACAACAAGCGCCTCTTTGAGCAGGTAGAAAAGTCCCGCCAGGAAGCAATTGACGCTGGTGCAGAGGAAGAGCTTACTTCTGACTTTGACGCAGCAGAAAAAATCTACAACGCAAACAAGGCTATTGTAGAAAGCGGTGAACAGGTAGACATTTCTGCTTCCCTCCGCGATCTTAACAACCGCTACCGCGCAATGGCAACAATCATTGCCGCTCAGGAAAAGAAAGACCTTATTGACGAGCTTGGCTATGCTTCTTACAGCATGAGCAACTATACAAAGGGTTCAGACCTTCTTTCTGAGGTAACAGGCTCTTCTGCTTCTTCACTTACAGGTGAACAGGCATTCCAGAAGGCAAATATTGCAGACGCATGCTTTGCCCGTGTTTTGGATACAGCATACCGCTCAATCGCAGAACAGGAACGCCGCGCAGCATTCAACGCAAAACGCCAGGCAGAAAGCGTAAAGGCTCAGATTTCCCGCAAGGATGACTATGTTGAAGGTGTAGAACAGTACCGCACAGGATACAAGATGTTCACTTCACACAATCCGGAAGCTTCTGTAGAAGAATTCAAGAAGTCTAAGGAAACATTCCAGAACCTTTACGATGTAATCTCTAAGGCAAGGGCCGGTGCTCTCAAGAAGATTGAAGACGCAAAGAAGCGTGTAGACGAAAGTGAAGCAACAGCAGCCGCAGCAGACAAGGTTGCTCCTTTGGGCAATCAGCCTGTAAAGGGAATCGAAGCTGCCGACGCAAAGTTGCTTGAAGATGACGACTTCTCTTACACAGAAAATACAGAAATTGAAGTTGAATCAACTTCTCTTACAAGTTCAGAAGAGGTGACAGAATGAAAAAGTTATTTGCTATTGCCGTACTGACGGTTATTTCGCTTGCTGCCTTTGCCGTAAGCTACAAGAACAATACTTACCAGAAGCTTGCAGAAGAGTACACTGTAAAGGCAGAAAAGGCTCTTGATGCAGGTGAATACCTTCTTGCAGAAGACTATGCAAAGAAAGCAGAAGAAAACGCTGCCCTTTCTGAAGCATTTGTTAAGCGCATGGCTGCCCGCGGAGACGCAGAGGATGCCATTGCCCTTGCAAAGAAGCGCCTTGACTATGCAGTAAAGATTTCTGCAGACAAGAACTACCCGATTGCCTACAATGCTGCAACAAACTACTACACACAGGCTACAACAGCTTTTGATGCAGAAGAGTACGAGACAGCTTTGGAAAACGCAAAGAAGGTTCTTGATTCCCTTAACCAGATTAAGGAACTTATTCCTCTTCCAGCCGTTTACATTGTTCGCCCATGGGCAGAAACAAAGGACTGCTTCTGGAACATTTCTGGCCGCCCCTATGTTTACAATAACCCATACTTGTGGGAAAACCTCTATGAGGCTAACAAGAACAACATTCCACGCAAGAATGACCCCAACCTCATTCTTCCTGGCATGAAGATGGAGATTCCTTCTCTTACAGGTGAATACCGCGAAGGTGTTTACAGCCCGGACACACAGTACGAGCCATACGCACCACGCTAATAGTTTTTGGCTGAATTGTCGGGTGTGACCCGCTAGCAGCCTAGAATGCCGGTTTGCAAGAGTTTTTCTTTTGCAGGCCGGCTTTTTTTTGTCTTTTTTTTGCTTTTTCTGGACCAGCTTTTCTTTGCTAACCCGCTTTCCAGGGCTCCGCTTTCGCTCCGGCCCGCCTTGCGGCGGTCTTGCTACGCAACCCTTCCAATCGGGGGTAGGCTTTTGTCTGTAAAATAAAACGTTTCTTTGCTAACAAATAAATTTTCTCTCTTTTCCTTAACTAATATTTTTTCTTTAAAAAAAATTGCTCAGTGTACACTGAGCAAAGGTGTTGACACAACACCTTTGCCCGCAGCCTTCGCTATGCTCGCTGCGGGCAAAGACCCAGCTTGTAAGGAGTTTATTTATGAGAAAAATGTTTATGCTATTGCTCTGTGTATTTGCGCTGCCATGTATTATGTTTGCAGGTGGTGGTCCTGAATATTGTCCGCCTGATTGCTATGTAAAATTTACAAGAAAAGGGTGTGATGATTTTTTTGTTCTTATGCATTACTGGGCTACAATGCATGGGGGGTATATAACTTCTTATGATGAAAATACCTTCGGCAACCTGCGACATGGAGAGCCCATAGCAACAAATACTTGTGAACTTAAAGTTCGAGGCTTAGACTTTTTTGAGCATGCAGAAGAAGAAGAAGAATTGACCATTACTTATAGAGGTCTCCCTGGCGAGAATCTGACGCCAGCAGAGTACAGACTTAACTACTATAAAGATCAAAGCTGGTCAGGTTATCAAAAAGAAAGCGTTCATGTAGATATTAATTGGGTTGATTATGGTGTTCCTAATTCTGCCTTGGACCTTTATTATGATTATGCGAAACGCGATGAAATTATTAATGATGAGAAAGAGACTGAGAAAGAGAGGGCTGTAAAGATTTTTTCAGATGAAATTCCTAATATCCTGAAGAGTAAAGTTTTTACTAATGAATCAGTGTATCAAATGTATAAATATTTTATAGAACATGATCCTGATTTTTTGTATGCATTTAATTCCGGAACATATTACTATGGCAGTAGGCTAGATGATTATCACTATACAGATGTAAAGACTGCTGATTTATTAACTAAGGTTATGGGAGATTATATTGGAACTCCTTTGTATAAAAAGTCTAATTCTGGTTTAATCAGTAATGAGAATGTTTTTGAAATGGAATTAACTTCTGTAGAAGAAAGTGGCATTTCGAATAGACCGTACAAGATTACTGGTGTAACTGGAAAAAATAAAGTACAGGTTGTTTGCTATACTGATAAGGAGGCAGTGACTAAATATTCTAAATCCAAAAAATGGTCTCTCCCATTTGAGGATAAGAAATATGGACTTCGGGTTATTAATTACAACAGGCATGAAAATTTTCAGATTGAAGTTGAAACTTATCTGCGTGCTAGTGAGTACAAACGCTAGCTGATTATAATGAAAGAAAAGAATCCGTGTCAGTCTTATAAGTTCTGGAGAAATAAATATAATATGTCAAACAAGGGGTTAAGGAATTTAAAAATGAAAACAATTTTTACCAGTCTGCTGGTATTACTGACTCTTTTATGTGTAGCGGCGGGCGGGGATATGCCAGAAAAGAAAAGGCCTTCAGATAATAGGGTGGCTAAGAGTAAGGAATTTCTTTACAGCGAGTTTAATATGTGTCCTCTTGATATTTTTAATTCTTCTGTGCGAAAGTATAGTTGTAATGAAGGTGGGCTTCTTGAAGCTGAGCTTTCTGTAAAATCTGGAACGTCAAAACTTCAGGCTGTTTTTAATTTTCCTAAAAAAGAAGAAGGAATGTTAATCTTAGAAGGTGATATGGAGATAAAAATCTTTTTAAACAATGACAATGTAGCCAGTCAAACAATTCAGGGAATTGCCATGTTTCCAAAATTGTATGTTGTAGATGCAAACTTTGACGGTAATGAAGATTTTTACTGGTGTTCGTCTTGTGGTGCGGCAAATGCGTGTTATGATCTTTATATATATAATGAGAAAGAAGGAAAATTCTCGTTAGCAGCATCATTGTACAATCCTTGCTTTATAGAAGAAACAAAAACTGTGTGGGAGGATTTGCATTTTAGTGCGTTTGAAAAGGATCAAAAATTTTACCACTGGAATGGTGGAGAGCTTTTTTGTGTTGCGCATGCATTTATTGAACGAAGAGGTCTTGATTGGGACTTTGAGAAGAACGAGAAATTATACTTTAGCCTTGAACTTGAGACTTTTGAGAATGGGAGAGAAAACAAATACAAGGCAATAATACCAGAAGATTTTATGTTGCTTTCTGAAACTAAAAAAGAAGCCTGTGTCCAAAACTATTTTTATGTCTTGGGCAGGTATCTTTCCTATATAAAGCAAGCTTATTGACTTAACCCTGTTTTTCGTGCACCAAGTACAGTCCCAGTGCGCTTGCCATGAGAGCGTGGGGGAAGAATGGTGTGCCGAGCAGGGTGTAGACTTCTTCTTTTTTCATTTTGAAGAAGTTAAGGAATTCGTCTTTGTCTAGGTGCTGCTCCCTTGGGGATGAAAGTTCCTGGGCAAGGTAGACGTGGGTGTGGTTGGAAAAGAGGGCAGGGTTGGGGTTGAATTTGCCAAGCAGGGTAAGCTTTGCGGCAGTGCAGCCTGTTTCTTCCAGCAGTTCCCTTCTTGCACCTTCTTCTGGGCTTTCACCTGCATCGATTACGCCGCCGGGGAATTCTATGCTAAGGGCCTTTTCTCCGTGACGCCACTGTTTTACCATAAGGAAGGAGTCTTTTTCTTCCGGGATTACAATTACCCAGTCTGGTGCGTTTGCCACTATGTATTTTCCGGTCTGACCATCGGGGCCAGTGCTTGTGCGCTCTGTTACGGTAAAAACCGCTGTTTTAAGAAGGTCGCGGGAAGATTGTTCTTTCCATATTAGGTTTTCATCTGCATTCATAAAGAATCTCCTGTTTTTAGCGAATTTCTAACCAAGCCTACGCCCGATTGTAGGGGCCCGCAAAGCGGGTTGCGAAGCAATGGAGGCGAATGCCGGAACCCCGAAAAGCGGGGAAAAATGCCCTCCGTGGCATTTTTCCCCATGAGTTTTCTGTCGAAAACTCACTAGCTCCTTTGCAAACATATGACGCGGCCTCCTTGCCGCTGCTTGTTTGCAGATAGGGGAAAATGCTGCGGAGTTTTTCCGGTCCCGTAGGGCCGGGAACAGTTAAAGTTGGCCTGCCGTCCAGATTAATAAGGCTAAAGAAAGAAGCGTAAACTTTTTGTTGGAAAATTTACGATTTTCGTTTATAATATAGTAGATTTGCAAAAAATGCAATTTTAAAATGAGGAGGAGCTTATGGCAGTCATAACAATTTCAAGGCAGGTGGCGGCTCTTGGGGACGAAATAGCGTCCGACCTTGCAAAGAAGATTGGCTATACATTTATAGATAGGAAGCAGATAGAAAAACGCATTGTGGAGCTGGGGTTTCCAAAGGAGAAGCTTGAAAAATATGATGAGCGTAAGCCTGGTTTTTTTGCAAGCCTTGCCAAGGACCGCGATGAATACCTGAATTACCTTCAGTATGCCGTTTTGGAGGCCGCATCTTCCGGTAACTGCATTCTGATTGGCCGTGGTGCCTTTATAATTTTGGATGAGCTTCCAAATCTTGTTGCAATGCGCTTTGTGGCAAATGACAACGTGCGTCTTGAGAGGCTGAAAAATGAATTTTCTTGGGAAGACAAGCAGGCCCAGGCCCGCATAGACGAAAGCGACAACAACCGCCGTGGCTTTCACAAGAGCTTTTTTAATGCCGACCACGAGAACCCTTCCCGTTACCTTTTTACGCTGAATACAGGGCTTTTGGGCAGGGAAGAGTCGGTTAAGATTATAGAAGGGGTTGTAAAGTCCTATATTACCCCGCAAAAGGAGGCTGCCGGTAAGGAAAAGGTTGCCATGCTTTTGAAGGGGCAGAGGCTTGTTAACCAGCTTCTTTTTGACTTTAAGATGAACATAAACTTCCTTCGTGCCGTGGTGGAAAAGGACGTGATTACTTTGCAGGGGGTTGCGGATTCACATGCCCTTGTTGACCGTGCAGTTCAGGCTGCCGCAAAGATATTGCCCACTTGCGAGATTCGCAGTGCCATTACGATTTCCCGCGACTACAAGGCCTTTTAGGAAAGGAATGGCATCTGGGGCACGGAATGGCATCTTGTCCTCAGAATGGCATTAGGTTTACAGAATGGCATAGACATTGTTTCCATATTAAACTATAATGGGATATTATGAAAGCTTCGAATAAATTCACATTTGCTAGAATAATTGCAGCGCCAATATTCTTTGTTATATATTTTATCCCGGTTTGGCTTAATTTGCCGGCTGGGCATCCCTTTAGCATAGCGTCCGTTTGTTTTTTGATTCCTCTCCTGGGTTTTGCAGAGCTTACGGACTATTGGGACGGACACTTTGCGCGCAAGAACAACGAAGTTAGCGACTTTGGAAAGATGTTTGATCCTTTTGCGGATGTTTTTTTGCACCTTTCTACATTCACCTGTTTTACTTTTACCGGTGCAACGGATGAGTCCCGTTTTGGCTATATGCCTGTATCTTGTTACATAATAATACTTTACCGCGAATTTAGCCAGAACTTTTTGCGCATGGCTTGTGCAAAGCAGGGTACGGCTGTTGCTGCCCGCAAGGGTGGAAAGATAAAGACTGTCTTCTATGTTATAAGCTGCTTTGTTGCCCTTGCACAGGAGTCTTTGTACCGCCTGAATCTTGCCGCTACTTTTGACTTGCCTATGCAGCTTTTTAAGTACATTGGCTGGGGCTTCTTTACGGTCTGCGTCTTCCTTGCACTTGCAAGCTTTTTTGACTACATGAAGAATTTTGGCCACGTTTTGCACGATGCAGCACAATAGGCAGTGTGAATGTGAGAAAGCTGCTTCTTTGCATTCTGTGCTTTATATCTTTTTCTTGCTCAAGTCTTTTTGTCTCGACTCTTGAATATGATTCGGTTATGAATTTAAAAGTCGAGGAATCTTTTGCGGACGGTAAGACTGTTTTAAAAGTTTCCGGTTTGTGCGCCTCCTCTGCCTCTTGCGTAAGAAAAATCTATGAGGAGCGGCAGGCTGAGCTAATCTGCATGAAGGTTGACGTTTCTCCCTTTCATGCAAAGGGTGCAAGCGGCAGTTTTGAGTATTCAATAGAAATTCCTGATGGCGTTTCCTGCCTTGTCTTTGGAAAAAACAAATATGAGATTTGGAGCAGTTCTCCTTTTAGAAATGCTTCTTTGATTCAGGGTGGGATTATTCCTGCCGGGACTAAGCTTAGCCTTTGTGATTCTGCCTTTTCTGATACAATATATGAGTTTCTTTCGGATAAAGATGGGATTGTAAAGGATTACCTTGTGGATTATGTTAAAGAGTCCGAGTCTTTTCCTGATGGCGCTCGGCATACAGAAAAAAGCAGCGGGACTTTTTTGTATGAGCCTGATACCGGCAAAGTGACTGTTGACGGTGAGTATGTTGGGAATATTGCATTTCTTCCTTCTGGCGAACCTTTTGTCTTGTACAAACCTACAGAAGTTTATGTGAGGGCGTTTCTATTTGAAGATGGCTTAAAAAGTGCATGGGTAAAAGACGGTCAGGATGGGGAGCCTGCTTATAAATTTTATGAGGATGGAACTTTTAAGGGGCCTCTTTATACAGAAAGGGTTTTGCCTGCGGATTTTGCTGAAGACGGCAGTGCTGAAAATGATTTGTTTTTGAAAGATAGATATACTGAGAAAAATTCAGTTATATCTCTTAGATACCATTTAAAGCCAACATATTCTTGTCTTTTGCATGACGGCAATAGGCTTTATGAAGTTGTTGACTACATTCGAAAATGTGATTGGGAGATATATCTGAATGATTCTCCTCCGGAATGGCTGTAAGCTATGCCTGCCCAGAAAAAATCCTTCCATGGATTTTTTCTGGGATTGCAGAATCGCTTCGCAATTCTGCATGCGCTAAGTCGCCCTCCATGGCTCTATATTCCTTGGCAAGTAAGGGCTAAATTCCCTCCTTGGCTCTATAATAATTGGCAAGTAAGAGAAAATAACTCCAGCTTCTTTTATTCCTAAACAAAAAATATGCGCATTCCTGTCAGATTTTGAATTTCTTCTGCATATATATAGT